>DATNOW010000233.1:0-3964 GCA_036703515.1 Chroococcidiopsis sp. | reverse complement strand
CACAAAACTGCCGATCGGCGGCGGGCAGGTGTTTGACTAAGGCACTGTGGCTTTCACCATTGCTCATCTGCTGCAACCAATCGGGCGAAAACTGGGCATAGGGGATTTGCTCGTGGGGATTCGCGCGCGAAGGTGGGATGCCGTCTGCATTCCAGGCTGATTTAAGCGACATGTAGAGGTTGCCATTGCTGTCGCGGCTGTTGATATAAAGTTCTACTCGATCGGCTCCTGACGCGTAGCCTAGGGTTTGGGTGACGTCAGCATAGAGGTGTTCGCTATCGCCATTGGCCAGCATATGCCGATGGATTTCGACCAGGGCCGTCAGATATCGATCGCGTTTGGCCAAGGTATCTTCGGCCTGTTTGCGGTCTGTGAAATCACCCAGCGTGCCCAAGATGCCGATGGTTTGCCCCGCATCATCGTGGATGGGCACTTTGTTCATGTCAATCCAGGCGTCGTGACCGTCTGCGGTTTGCTTGTTGCAGATGATGTGGAGTTCTGGTTTACCGGTGGCGAGGATGCTGCGATCGCGATCGCGCCACTTTTCGGCTTGGCTGGGGTCAGTCAGGTCATAATCGGTTTTGCCTACAATCTGGCTGGGGCTGTCAAAGCCATACAGTTGGGCAAACTGGCGGTTAGCGCCGCGATAGATCAGGTTTTGATCTTTCCAAAAAATCTGCTGCGGAATATTGTCTAAAATGAGCTGCAAAAATACTTCTCGGGCGTGGTTTTGGGCCTTGCTGGTTTGCAACGCGGTCTCAACCAGCTTGCGCTCAGTAATATCGGTAATAAACCCTTCCAGACCCAGCACATTGCCATGACTGTCGTAGAGGGCGCGTCCCTTTTCCCACAGCCACTTGATCTCGCCCGATTTGGTACAAATCCGATATTCCACCCCATAGGGTTGGCGCTGGGCGATCGCCTGCTGCATGCTTTCTGCGACCAACGGCCAATCTTGCGGCATGATCACGTCGTTGTAGGTCAGCCTAGAGTCTGGGCCAAGCAGTTCTTCGGTCGAGTAGCCAGTCAGATCAACGCAGCCCTGGCTGAGGTAGCTCAGCGTCCATTTGGGGTCATTGGTGCAGCAAAACACAATCCCCGGCAGGGCATCCAGCAGATGCATCTGGCGCTGATAGTGGGCCGTTAGGGCCGATTGCACATACTGCAACTGCACGATGGTAATCGCTTGGGTGGCGATCGCCATTGCCGCTGGGGCCATGACGCGATCGCTCGCCTGCGGCAAGCCAAACACCAAAACAGCAAGCGGCTCACCCGCCACCGTGACCGGAATGCCCAGCCCACCGGCCATCGCGATGGCAGGCCTGGCCTCCAGCAGCGGCGACGGCTGCCACTCTAGAGCATCTAGAGCAACGCTGGGGTCTTGCCCCTGTCCTGACTCCTGCAAACCTTCACTCCAGACGGGCTGCTGTGTCAGCCAAGTCTGCCCAGACAGTCCCTCATTGCAAGCCACCACAGGAGCTGACTCTAGCGGTTGCAGCACCCACTCAGAGTGGTGCCACAGGCCGCGACAGTGCAGGTGCGTTTGTTCCGCATTGGGCACCCAGACCTCGCCATAGCCCCACCCCGTTGCTGTTGCGACCTGTTGTAGCACCTGCCCCCAAATCGCCAGTTCGTCTGCGTCAGCGCTCTCCCTATCGACACGACCCGCAAGCGCTGTTTTTTGGGAGAGAGCCCGGTTCAGGTCATGTCCTAGGGGGTTGAGGTTGCTGTCCCAGAACGCCTGGGCGAGCTTTGATGTAGACGCGTAAACCATAGCGCAACGCAACCGGTGAGACGAATATTAGATCTGCTTGTAGCACACTGACTGAGCAGACGCACCCGCGAAAACTAGGCTTTAGACTAAATCACAGCGGGCAATGGCAAAGGCGATCGCAATCATAGACATGGGCATTGGCAACCAAACGCGATCGCCCGTTGAAAGCGCTCCAGGGGAAATGGCAAACCGGGGCTAGGGAATTTGTGAAAAGTCTAGTGTAGAGGCGCTGACCGCCCAAAATAGTTGGGCGACATACGAAATCACAGACTACACATAATCTTTATACAGAGCGATGTAGAGCGATATAGAGCAACACATAAAGCAATGTAGAGCGGTAAGCCCCCGGCAAGCCCCCGATAAGCCCCCGATAAGCCCCCGGCAAGCCCATGGTTAGGATCGCGAATTAAATATCCTTATCGGTCAAACTCTCCTACAAACAGCCCTAAACGGCTTTTGCCCATCTGTAGGTTCTAGACCAGAGGTTCTAGCCCAGTATTGGCGATTGCATCGGGCCAAGATACTGGGTGAGATAAGGCGAAAAGACTTCGTAAATTAGGGTGATAGGCTGCCCATGATGCCAAAACAAATAGTGCCTTCCCCAAAAAGGCCCCTTTTGCCCAAAAGCCAACTCTAGGGCTGGAGAATGCCCATAATATAACCCCTGCACATCCCGATAAAGCTCTGTCCGCAGGCGAGCTAGGTTTGCCCAGATTGGCAGAGCGCGATTTTGCAAATAGTCGTCTACATGACTGGCCTGCCACCACGAAGTCGCATAGGCTAAGCGCTGCCCCGACGTTGTGCGCAACCACACCTGCCGCCGCAGCCGCGGCCCCGGCACGGCGTAGATCTGCTGGGGCGCACCGTCGGTGCTGACGCCAATCAGCGACATGTCAATGACATCGACCTCGGTTTGTTCGCCGGTCAATAGCTGGAGGTGGCGCGTCGGTGAACCGTCGCCAAGCAGCAGCATCTGCCAGGTCGGGGCAAGCTGGTGATGGGGAAGCCCACGCTGCACGACTGCTTCACCACCCTGCCAGATAGGGTCGAGGGCATACCAAGCAAGGGGCCGCGTTGAGCCACTGATAGCGGGAGTAGCTGAAGTCAATGTGGTTTACAAAACTTTATTTTCCTTTATTTTACTAGGACTTCGGCGATTTGGCAGAGATGGGGTGAGCGATTCTGGTGACGCATCTCAACGTTTAACGCATCTCAACGTTGCGCAAAATCAAGTCAGCGCGGGGTTCAAAGCCGTCGCCATATTCGATCGGATAGTGGGTCAGCACATAAAAAGATTTGCCAGCCTGGTAGGTGCCGATATAAATTGCCCCCATGAATACCCCTTCATCGGTGGTTTCTTCGTAAATAATGGCTTCTTGAGCCCAGGGATAGGGTGAGGGCTCTTCGGAAATGATATTCCAGCCGTTAACTTCAACGAGGCCGCCATCGCTCAAGATCAGGTCTTCCATGACGCTGACGGGGGTGGGGCTAGCGGGGAAGGCAAACTGCACGTAGGAGCTTTGATCGACTTCGCCTTCGTAGGTCCAGTAAAAGCGCGCGCCGGTTAATTCATCCACCCGCCCGACCTGTGCGGTAAACTCGCGCGGCAGCAGGTAGGTGGTAAAGGGCAATTCGGGGCGATCGAATAGGTTGAGCTGAACAGGGGTTTCTTCGCCCTCGACATTCAGGGTGGCCGAGAGGGTAGCGGTGCGCGATCGCTTGTCTGTAGCGGTGGTTGACGCCGGCCATCCCGCTTTGACGACGGTAGATGATGGGGACGTTGGGGTGGCGATCGCGCTCGGCATCGGCAGAGTGCAGATGGCAGTGATCAGCAAGGTTGCACTAGTCTGAGCAAGGAATGCATATCGCTGGTCAGTCATGGGTGGGGGCCTTGGTGGGGGTAGATGGCAAAGACAGGCTCACGGGGGGGTGAACGAACACCTGAATAAAATAGTATAGGGCGATCGGTCAAAAGCACCCCAAACTTAAATCTCCCTCTCTCTGAAGCGGGTAAAGGGGCGATGTTGATCATATTCATGGACAATGACATCTCGCATTCCTGCCATTTCCCGCCAGGGAATTTGTGGATGTTGCTGACGAAATGACTGAGAAAGCCGTTTTGTTGCTTCACCAATAATGGTGATCTGGTAAAGAATCGCAGACAGTTTTTCATCATTGATTTCCAGATCC
>DATNOW010000232.1:0-3979 GCA_036703515.1 Chroococcidiopsis sp. | reverse complement strand
GCGATCGCCACAAGCTGCCGCTGACCCACCGAAAGCTGGAGTTCGGTGCGGTCGAGCCAGGCCGATGGCAGGTGCAACTGCTCGATCCAGGTGCCGAGGCGTTGTTGAATCGCCGCTTTGCCCATGCCCCGCAGGGTGAGGGGATAGGCCAGGGCCTCCTGCACGGTCATGCCCAGCAGTCTAGATTCTTGCAAAACGAGGGTAATCTGCTGCCGCAGGGCGATCGCCGAAAGCTGGCGAATGTCGCGCCCGTTGAAATAAATCACCCCATGGGTGGGTTCACTCAGCCGGTTGATCAGCCGCAGCAGTGAGGTTTTGCCCGCGCCGGATGGGCCAACAATGGCAATGCGATCGCCCCGCTGCACCTCAAAGGAAACATCGTGGACGCGATCGACGGGGCCGATGGGCGCGGCCAGGCTGACGTGGTCTAACTGCAGTTGAGGCGGGGTCGAAGCCATTGAGAAGTGGGGGAAAGGAAAGATTAAAGGGTGAAGGGTGAAGAACGTGGTGCAGGCATCTTGCCTGCGTGGGAAGTAGGAACGAAGGGTGAAGGGTGAAGGGGATTTTGCCCATCCTACCGTGATGTTGGGTGGCTAATCGCTCTGTCATCGGGGCTGATTTGACAGAATGACTCAGACAGAGGAGTTTTGTAGAGGAGTTTTGTAGAGCGGATAGCAATTTCGCGATGTTGTAAGCTAAGGTGCAACTGCAAGCCGATCACACCGCCTATCCCGGAGGCCCAACCCCATTCCCATGGACTTGACCCTTGAGATCACCCTGCAAATGGTTATCACCATCGTCGCAGGCATCGGTGCTCAAGTGCTGGCAGACTTTCTGAAAGTGCCCAGCATTGTGTTTTTGCTACTGTTTGGCATTCTTTTGGGTGCGGATGGTTTTGGCATCCTCCATCCCCAGATTTTGGGCACCGGGCTAGAGGTGATTGTGGCCCTGTGCGTGGCGCTGATTTTGTTTGAAGGTGGGCTTAATCTAGAGCTGCGTGATTTGGGGCGGGTGTCGGGCAGTTTGCGCAACTTGGTCACCATTGGCACGCTGATTACCCTGCTGGGCGGCGGCATGGCGGCCCACTGGCTGGCGGAGTTTCCGTGGGCGATCGCTTTTCTCTATGCTTCGCTGATTGTGGTGACTGGGCCGACGGTGATTGGCCCCTTACTCAAGCAGGTCAAAGTCGATCGCCAAGTGAGCGCCCTACTCGAAGGGGAGGGCGTGCTGATTGACCCGGTGGGGGCGATTTTAGCGGTGGTGGTACTCGACCTGCTGCTCAATGGCGATGCTGACCCGTTGCAGTTGGTGGGCGGCCTACTGATTCGCCTGGGCATTGGTGGGGCGATTGGGGTGCTGGGGGGGTGGCTGCTGGGGCGCGTGCTCAAGCAGGCTACGTTTCTATCGGATGATCTAAAGAACTTGGTGGTTTTGGCCGGGCTGTGGGGATTGTTTGGGGCGGCCCAGGCCATCCGCAGCGAGTCGGGGCTGATGACAACGGTAGTTTCGGGCATCGTGCTGCGGGCCTCGTCCATTCCCGATGAGCGCCTGCTGCTCCGGTTTAAAGGACAGCTCACGATTTTGGCGGTATCGGTGCTGTTTGTGCTGCTGTCGGCCGACCTGTCGCTGGCCAGCGTGGTGGCCCTCGGCCCTGGATCACTGCTGACAGTGGCGGCGCTGATGTTTATCGTCCGCCCGATCAATATCTGGGTGTGTACGGCCAGCAGCACACTCAACTGGCGGCAAAAGCTGTTTGCCTGCTGGATTGCGCCCCGTGGCATTGTGTCGGCGTCGGTGGCTACGGTAGCCGGTATTTTGCTGACCCAGCGCGGCATTAGTGGCGGCGAGGCGATCAAAGCGCTGGTGTTTTTAACGATTATTTTGACGGTGGTGGTGCAGGGGCTCACGGCCGGTACGGTAGCGCGGCTGCTGGGGGTAACTTCGACCCAGGCGACGGGGGTGGTGATTGTCGGCTGCAACCCGCTCAGTCGGCTGATGGCCCGCCTGTTTCAAATGGGGGGCGAGTCGGCAGTGCTGATCGACACCGATGTAGAGGCCTGCCGCTTGGCCGAGCAAGAGGGGCTCACGGTAATTGCCAGCAGCGCCCTGGATGCCGATGTGCTCGAACGGGCCGGGCTGGCGATCGCCGGTACCTTCCTCGCCATGACCAACAACGCAGACGTGAACCTGGTGTTGGCCCAGCGGGCCGTCGAAGAATTTCAGCCGCCCCGAGTGTTGGCCCTGTTTCCCCAAGAGGCTCAGCCCAACACCACCAACCCTAGCCCCAAAATCCAGCCGGCCTTTGTGCCAACACTGTCGCTGAAAACCTGGAATACCTACCTTGCCGACAGCACCATCAAGCTAGGTGAAACCCACTATCAAACCACCGCGGCCACGCAACAGCGGCAGCACCTAATGGCGCTGATAGCGGCTGGCGATCTGATGCCCCTGCTGCTAGAGCGCGATGGGCGGCTGTTGGTGGCCCAAGGGCTCGACGATTGGCAGGCAGGCGATCGCCTCATCTACCTGCTGCACGACCCACGATCGTCTACCCTCAAGCGTCTGTCAGGTAGCCCCAAGCCGCTGCGCCTGGTGCCAGAGCGCCTGAGCGTGGTAGAAGAGTTGCCCGAACCCGTGCCCGAGTTTGAGATCCCGGATATTCCCCCGCCCTCTCTTCCAACAGCGGCAATTGGGGAACCGCTGGCGATGCCTATCCCAGAGGCTTTATCGGCAGAGGCTTTATCCGTAGAATCCTCACCCATAAAATCCTTACCCACCGATTCTTTGCTGGCAGAATCCCTACCCACCGAAGCTTTGCCCACCGAAGCTTCATCTCCAGACGGGAATGGCCCTTAGTGAACTGGACAAGAAGTGGACTGGTGAAGAAAACGAAAATTGGCTCTTGAGTCAGTCCACTTAGTTTTCTAATCTGGCTGTAGGGCGATCGCCCCTCTGCGTTCTGACTATAGCCATGATTCATCCCCCGACTCACAGCTCAACTCATACCCCAACTCACAGCCCAATTCGTGCTCCCATCCGTCCGCCCCTAGCCGTCATCATTCGGGCGGCGACCGCAGACGAAGATGGCATTGTGGGCAGGCATTTCTACCAAATGTGGCTAGATAACGGCGTGCCTGCCGCCGCCATCACGGCCGACTGGAGCGATCGCATTCAGCAGTTTATTGACCATGCCCGTCAGAGTTTAGGCTACCAAGCATTTCTGGCAGAAGTGCAGGGCGTCGTCGTTGGCTCGGCGGGCTGTCAGCGGTTTGCGGGACTCTATTCTCCCATTTTGCAAGACAGCGAACGCTGCGATGGCTATATCTGGGGCGTATACGTCGAGCCCGCCTACCGCCGCCACGGGATTGCCACTCAGTTGACCGAGCAGGCGATCGCCTATCTGCGGCTCAGCGGCTGCACCCGCGCCGTACTCAATGCCGCCCCGATGGGTAAACCCGTCTACGAGCGTTTGGGCTTTGCCCCCGCCAATGTGATGGAACTGCCGCTCAGCTAGTTTTTGTGGCTAGTGCTCTGTCAAATCTAAATTAGTAGGTTGGGTTAGCGACAGCGAAACCCAACAAACCCCTTGGCACTGTTGGGTTTCACTTCGTTCTACCCAACCTACACTTAGCCTAATTTTTAGGCTTGACGCTGCACTAGTTTTCGCAGCTGGCGCTGCCGCTCCCCTCAACCGTCAACCCTACCGTTAACATCCCCCTATGACTGCCGATTCTGTCCCCCCGACCTCTGCCACACTACCCGTCACCGAGCGCACCCAAGTCACGCGCCTGCCCAAACGCGCTACCTACGATCAGCGCACCCTTTCCCAAATCGTAGATGAAGGGCTAATCTGCCACGTGGGCTTTGTGGTTGATGGACAACCCTTTGTCATTCCCACCGCCTATGGTCGTGTGGGCGATCGCCTCTACATCCACGGGTCGCCCGCCAGCCGGATGTTGCGCACCCTCAAAGCCGGAGT
>DATNOW010000231.1:0-3898 GCA_036703515.1 Chroococcidiopsis sp. | reverse complement strand
ACCTGAAGCCAGGTCTTAAACTTGTATGCCTCTGTCCAGAGATCGCCCATCTCTGACAATGTGTAGCGTTCAATCAAGGCTCGTATTGCTCAATACAACCGATATATTGTAGGCCGTTATGTGATGAACTTCTACAGATCGGCTATAACGCATTTTTATCCTGCTGGCGTATTTTTTAACGCAGATTTAATGGGAGCCGTGGAAAAACAAGGGACTAAACCGGTTTTCATCAGTTCATTTGGGCTTTGATTTGGCCCTTCAGGGCTCATTTGGCCATTGGCTGTTTGTGAGTGACCTATGACACTGACCTATGACATGACCTATGACACTGGCCTATGAAACTTCCCGGTAACCCGTAACCTGTGACTTCTTCACCGGAGCTTTATATACTCACTGCTAATCTAGTCGATAAAGCATTGATTTTCTGAATCACGGTAGACTGCGGCTATGGTGGAAATTGCTAAACTGCAAGCTAAGTAGACTCATCTATCGTAAGGCGATCGCCGCGTTAGAGCGTGACCTTAACCGGATCAATGCCAGCCAGCCTAGGGCTGGTGGTGAGGAGAACTCCAGGTCAAAAAGAGCCGTCGAGAACGATACCCATGGACGCATCAGTCAATCTATCCCCCGATTCAATCGTCGATTCAACACTAGATTCAAGCGTGGATTTAGCCTCAAACTCAATGACAGCATTACCGACGAATTCACACTCTGGAGCGGACTTGGACGTTAATTTAGATAACGTGGCGGCGGAACTACAGCAGGTCTTAGAAAAGCTGTCTCAAATCTATCCAACCGAGACTAAAGCTGAACAACTGGTTGTGGTTGGCAAAGCGGTCAATGAGATTGACATCGACCGGACATTGAGCCCTCAGGTAGCGGCCGCCCTCAAAGCGGGCCATGCAGACGACCTGCGAGAACTGGTCAAACACCCTCTGATCAAAATTTTGCTGGCCGCGTTGGCGGGTTGGCAGGATGCGGTATAACCGGCCAGGGTTTTGGGCGTATGATCGGGGCCGGTGATCTAGAGGGCATGACATGAATATGGGCGTTGTGGCGGCGATCGCCTATGGCATTCTGGCGATGGCAGGCGGCCTGATGGGCTATGCCAAAGTCAAAAGCAAACCGTCGCTGATTTCAGGTAGCGTTAGCGGCACTTTGCTGATTTTGGGTGGCGTTTTACACCTGCAAGGGGTGAGCGCAGGATTGCCCTTGGCGGCGATCGTGACGGCGGTGCTGGTGGTGGTGTTTGCCATTCGCTTGGCCAAGACGCGCAAGGTGATGCCTGCGGGGTTAATGCTCGGGGCAGGAGTGGCGGCCTTAGCGGTGCTGGTGGCTCAACTTTTCGCTTAGGGTTACGGATTCAGCAACCCCACACGCTTCAGTTAAAATTACACGGTGGCTAGACCTGATAGCTATACCTGGTGGCTATGTCTGGTGGCAATACCTATGGGTGCAACTGCTCAAAGCGCTGCCCTGCCTTGGTTTCTGTGCCCTCTGCTCATCTATTTCAGCCTTTACCGCCATGCGTTTTTTTAATCGAGTCACGCTGCAAACTCCAGAAAGCGTTGAGTTGGAGTTTAGCTTGGCGGGCATTGGCAGCCGAGCGTTTGCCCTGCTGATCGACTATCACATCCTAGGGCTGACCCTGGTTATATTTTTGGTTGTCTGGAGCATTCTCTCCAATCAGTTGCTCAACTATTTAGAGCAGCTTGATGTTGATTACAGCATTGCGCCGAGCTGGCTGCTGGCGATCGCCCTGATTGTTTGCTTTGTCATCTTTGTGGGCTATTTCGTCTTTTTTGAGACGGTGTGGCAGGGGCAGTCACCGGGCAAGCGGCTGGCCAAAATTCGGGTCATTCGCGATGATGGGCGGCCGGTGCGGATAGGGCAGGCGACCATGCGGGCCTTGCTGCGCCCGATCGATGACTTGCTTTCGCTGGGCGTGTTTATGATTGTCTTGAGCAAACGCGAAAAGCGCTTGGGGGATTGGGTGGCGGGCACGATTGTGGTGCAGGACGTGCGCCCGACGGCCAAGTCGGCATTTGCCCTTTCCGATCAGGCAGAGGCGATCGCTCAACAGCTGCTGGCGATGGCCGACTTCAGCAACATGCTGCCCGATGACTTTGCCGTGATTCGAGAATATTTGCAGCGGCGATCGCTGATGGAGCGCAAGGCCAAGTCTGACCTCAGCCTGACGCTGGCCCGACAGGTCAAAGCCGTGATCGCCCTGGAAACGCTGCCCCAAGACATGACGCCCGACGCCTTCTTAGAAGCGGCCTATCTGGCCTATCAACAGCAGCGCTCTGAACCCTAGCCCCTAGTTTTCGCTGGCCACCCAGTTTTCGCCTGCCACCCAGTCTCCCCTAGCGCCGGATCACCACTTTGCCAAAGTGCGCGCCGGTTTCCATATAGCGTAGGGCGCTGACGGCCTGCTCAAACGGAAACACGCTATCAATCACCGGGCGGATAGCATGACGGGCGATCGCCTGGTTCATCTGCTCAAACATGGCCCGACTGCCTACATAAAAACCCTCCACCCGCAGCCCTTTTTGGGAAATGGTGACGGTGCTAACATCCCCGCCAAACCCAGTCAGCACGCCGATGACGCTAACCTGCCCGCCATAGCGGGCCGCCCGCAGCGATTGGTTAAACGTGCGCCCGCCGCCGACTTCGATGACGCGATCGACCCCTTGCTCGTGGGTAAGTTTCCAAACGGCTACATCCCACTCGGGCTCGGTCTTATAGTTGATGCCGTAGGCTGCCCCCATGGCCAAAACCCGGTCGAGCTTATCGTTGCTGCTAGAGGTGGCGATCGCCCTTACCCCCAACATCTGCGCAAATTGCAGCGCAAAGATCGACACACCGCCCGTGCCTTGCAGCAAAATCGTATCGCCTGCTTTTAGCTGACCATCGCTGACCACGGCATTCCAGGCGGTCAACCCGGCGCAGGGCAGCGTGGCCGCTTCCTCATCGCTGAGATGGTCGGGCACCAGCACCACCCCAGATTCGCTCAGCACGACCGACTCGGCCAAGACACCGTCGATCGCGCCGCCTAACGCCGACGGGTGGACTGCGCCCGATATCGGACCGTCAACCCAGTTTTGAAAGAAAGTCGTAGCAACGCGATCGCCCACCTTAACCTGGGTTACCCCATCCCCCACGGCCACCACTTCGCCCACCCCATCGGACAGCGGGATCAGCGACGGCCGAGACGATGGCGGATTTTTGATGATGAGTAAATCGCGATAGTTGAGTGACCAGGCCCGCATGTGCAGCCGCACCTGCCCCGGCCCTAGCTCGGGCTCGTCGCGATCGACTAACGCCAAGTTATCAAACCCACCGGGAGACTGTATTTGCCAAACTTTCATGCGATCGCTCCTGCTGCGAATTTGAATGTTTTATTGTTCGCTAATACTCGAACATTAGAACAATAAAACGGTTTATGGGATAATGCAAGCTATGCGACGCATGAAATTTCCCGACCCCGATCAGATCTTGCTCACCGACGTCCTCTACGCGTTGAGTGATCCCACCCGTCTGCAAATCGTCAAACGTCTGGCCAAAACTGGCGAGCAAACCTGCTGCTCGTTTGACTTCCCGATCGCCAAATCAACCCTATCGCATCACTTCAAGGTGCTGCGCGATTCGGGGGTAGTCTATACTCGCAACGAAGGGACGCAAAGCTTTAATTCCCTGCGTCTAGACGACTTGAATATTCGCTTTCCGGGGCTGCTAGATACGGTGCTGAATGCGGTGGAGCGCAGCTAGCAGCCCAGGGCTTGTTTTGTAGGCGTTCCTAAGGCGTTTTTAGGGTTTCTCGGGGCTGGTTTGGGGCTCGGGTGCGGTTTGAGTGGCTGCGAAGGCCTGGCCATTGGCTCCCTCTAGGGCTGGCGAC
>DATNOW010000230.1:0-5524 GCA_036703515.1 Chroococcidiopsis sp. | reverse complement strand
AGATGAACGAATCTTTTGTGCATTGGCGACGGAAGGACGTGAAACGCTTACGGAGAAGTGGATATCCGGTTTTGTGTGGAGTCCTTGAAGATATTCTTGAGAAATATTCTGAAAGAATGTAGACAGTGGCGATCGCCTTTTACAGAGCGGCTTTTGGGGTTTGCTCAAGAGTCTTAACAGAAGGGGCGATCGCTGCCCTTTACACAGGAGTTTGCCTAGGAGTTTGGATAAGAGTTTGTGATTAGTAATATCAGGTTTACATTTGGTAACGGTGCGGGCGGCAGCGGTGCGGGTGGCAGCGGTGCGGGTAGCAGCGGTGCAAGAGTGGCGTTTGGGGGGAACCGGGGCGATCGCCTATCCCGCCTGAGTCCTGTGATATGATTTGCATCGAGCTAGGGGTGCCTGTGCATAGTCCAGGCTGAGATTACACCCTTGGAACCTGAGTCTGGTTCATACCAGCGGAGGGAAGCGTTGATTACGGTCATCGGTATGGTTGGGGCGGGTATCTTTTCCGATCGGCGGAAGGGATGCTCAAGGGGTAGCTGAATGGGGCCAGTTGGGCCGGGGGCGGTGTCCTTCGTTCTGACGGGTTGTTCATTACTCCGATCGATAGTCCAATCGATATTCCAATCGATTTGTCTCAAACGTCCTCTAGCTTTTGTCGGTTCTTGCGTTGCTTTGTAAGAAGAGGATAATCCGCTATGTCGATTGGAGCGATCGCGCTGCTGGTCACATTGGTTACTGCCGGTGTGTTTGCGCTGCTGGGGCTGCTGCATGCCAGCCGGCAAACCATCAACCTGGAAGAATATATGGTCAGCCGCAACCGCTTTGGTAGCTGGATGGGGTTTGCCAGCGTGGTGGCGTCGGCCTTGGGCGTCTGGATTTTGTTTAGCCCACCGCAGGTGGCGGCAACTAGCGGCATTGCTGGCATGATTGGCTATTGCTTGGGGTCGGCGGCTCCTTTGGCGATGTTTGCCGTGGTGGGCCCCCGGCTGCGCCTGCTGATGCCCAAGGGACATTCGCTGAATGAGTTTGTGCTCTATCGGTTTGGCAATGTCATGTATGCCCTGACGCTGGGCATCATTGTGTTCTATATGTTTATCTATTTGGCGGCCGAGCTGACGGCGATCGCCAAAGCGGTGCAGATTTTAGCCAACGTGCCCCTGGGCTGGACCGCACTGCTGGTGATCACGGCGACCTTTATCTACACCACTTACGGCGGCCTGGGGGCGGCGATCTTTACCGATGCCATCCAGTTTGCGGTGATGGTGCCGCTGCTGTTAGTCAGCGCCATTGTGGCGCTGGTGGCCTTGGGCGGCTGGGATGGGGCGCTGGCTCCGATCCAGCTCAACGCGCCTGCGCTGCTGTCGCTCGACAATATCCCAGGCATCCGGTTTGGGGCGACGCTGGTGATTGCGATTTTGGCCGCGGAAACCTTTAACCAGAGCAACTGGCAGCGGATCTATGCCTGCCGCAACAACAAGACGGTGAAACAGTCGTTTTTGTGGTCGGCGCTGGTAATTTTGCCGATGCTGCTGGTGGCTGGCAGTCTGGGGCTGATGGCCATGCACTTTGGATTTAACGACGATCGCGCCTTTTTCTCGCTGATCCAACAGCTATCGCTGCCGGTGTGGTTTGTGATTGTGGTGCTGGTGCTGGCTCTGGCTCTGGTGATGAGCACCATTTCCTCGTTGCTAAATGGCATTGCCAGCGTGTTTACCATTGACTTGATTCGTCTGTTTCCCCAACTGCGGCTGCGGGGCTTGCTGCGGGCCTCGCGCCTGCTGACGGTGGCGGCAGGGATCCCGGCGATCGCGATCGCGGCCCAGGGGTATGACGTGCTGTATCTGTTTTTGCTGGCCGACTTGGTCTGTGCTGGAGCGTTTTTCCCGGTGATCTACGGCATGTATTCATGCCGCCTCAACGGCACTGCTGCCACCTGGAGTGCGCTGCTGGGGATTGGCTCAGGGGCGCTGTTTTTCCCTAAGACCGACTTTAGCCCCTGGCTAGCGATTCCGTTTGGGGGCGACCTGCTGGTTAGTTTTGGCATTGCGGTGGTGGTGTCGGGGGCGATCGCGCTGATTTGGAGTGCGCTGTCGAGCGATCGCCCGTTTGCCTTTGAGCAATTGCAGTCGCAAGTCCAAACCTACCTAGAGCACGACGATCCCGAAATGGCCCTGCACGATTCCTAGAACTCCTCCTCAAAGCTCCTCGCCCGCTCTGGGAGAGGGGTTTGGGGCTTCGACGTGAGCGCTCAGCCGAATGGTGAGAGCATTCGAGTTTTGTTGGTCAACCAGAACGCTTGGGATCTAGTTGACCAACAAATTTTTAGCGTCCAATTTTTAACGCCCAATTTTTAACGTTAAATAACAATCGCTTAAGAAGATAACAATCACTTAAGAATTGTATGGGCGCAAAGATTTGCCCCGTTTGCAGTTCCTATACTTAGTTTCAACATTCCGATCGCGTGCAAATTGCACCAGGAGGCCCAAAATGGTTCACACATTTGAGGTTTTGGTTGACGTTAAGGAATATCGAGCGAATAGCTCCCACTGTGGAACAACGCGCTACGAAATTGATGCTGAATCGAGGGAACAAGCGAACGATGTGGCCTGCTCCTATGCCCGCCACGAATACCCCAGCGGCGTGGAGTATGGTATTCGAGTGACGCGGTTATTGAAATAAAGCCAACCAATTGCCGCTTGACTGCCTTGTTGTATGGTTTGGATCTTTTAGAGCGTTTGGATTATTTGGATTGGGTACGTTGAACCGATGGGAGAGTGTCTCTAGTCTCCTACCAATATCCCAGCAGTTTGCTTTGATTCCCCTGGCCGCATACTCTGCGAATGGCTGGGGGAATGCTTTTTTAAAACCTTTTAAAACTAAAACCTTTTAAAACCGCTTTAAAGCCGTCGACTGGCCTCTAGCTGCTTGTGGGTGAGTTGCCCTAGGGTTTGCATAGCCTGGTCAATGCGGGCAGTCCATGGATGACCGCCGTTTAGCCGCAGGCAGTGGGTGTAGCTGTGAGAGGGCGAAAACATATCGCCGGGGGCGATGCTGATCTGGTGAATCAGGGCCTCTTCGTAGAGCGCCATGGAGTCGAAGCCGATGGGGAACTCTAGCCACAGCACGTAGCCGCCCTGGGGGCGGGAAACCTTGGTCTCGGCTGGAAAGTAGTCGGCGATCGCCTGGGTCATCTGGGCAATTTGTGACTGGTAGGCACTGCGCAGCTTGCGCAGATGGCGATCGTAGCCGCCATTGGAGAGAAAGGCGGCCACCGTAAGCTGAGGGGCGATCGCCGTTGTCCAGTTCATGGCCATTTTGAGCTGCTCGACCTTGGCCTGATAGCGTCCAGGAATCGACCAGCCTACCCGCAGCCCCGCCGACAGGGTTTTGCTAACCGAGGCGCAATACATCACGCGCCCTTCGGTATCAAAAGCTTTGATCGCCTTGGGGCGGGCCCCGTCAAACTGCAAGTCGCCATAGACATCGTCTTCAACCAGCGGCAACTGGTAGCGGTTGAGCAAATCTACGAGCTGCTTTTTGTGGCTGTCGCTCATGCAGCTACCGAGGGGATTGCTAAAGTTTGACACCAGCACGCAGGCTGCAATCTGGCGCTGCTGGAGGGCCGCTTCGAGATGCTCTAAAGAAATCCCGTTTTTGGCATGGGTGGGCAGCTCTAAGGCTTTCAGATGCAGGGCTTCGAGGGTTTCGAGCAGGCCGTAGTAGGTGGGCGACTCGATCGCCACGGTATCGCCCGGTTGGGTCACGGCCCGCAGCGACAGATAGATGGCCTCAGAAGTGCCGTTGGTGATGACGAGTTCATCGGGGGTGACCGAGCAACCGGCCTCTAACATTCGTCGCGCTACCTCGTGGCGCAACGGCTCTGAACCTTGGGCCCGTTCATAGGCGTGGATTGTGACAGGATGGCTGCGCAACACCTGCCCCATCAGGCGATTGAGGGCGGTAATCGGCAGCAGCTCGGTGCCGGGAACAGCGGCCCCTAGGCAGACCTTGGTGGGGTCGCGCATGTCGGCGGTGACGCGTAGGGCTAGCGACACCTCAACCGGGGCGCTGTTTTTGGGGATAACCCACTGGCTGGGCTCGTCGGGGGTGACGCGCCCGCTGTGTTTAACAAAATAGCCCGACTGCGGCCGCGCCCCGATCAGCCCGCGATCTTCGAGCAGGCGATAGGCTTCGAGCACCGTTGAGATGCTGACCGAAAGCTGCTGGTGCAGTTTGCGTACCGATGGCAGGCGATCGCCGGGCTGTAGGGTGCCCTCGGCAATCAGGATTTGGATGCGTTCGGCGACCTGCTCATAGAGGTTGCGGTCTTGGGCTTTGTCGATCAGGGGTGTGCTAGGCATGGGCGCTTGGGGGAATTGATAGCGGGTCAATAGGGCAGGAGCAGAACAGTTTGGGGCGATCGCGACCATAACAGTTGTGAAAACCCAAACTGTACCCATAACAATTTACCGTAACTGCATCTGTTCTGCTTGGGGAAACTTGAAGACAATTCAAATCAAGGATTGCGAATTCAATAATTCCGATTCGTTCAGTTTTCTGTAAGGGCGCACCGCTGTGCATCCTTACCCAAGAATTTCAGGTTATTCAATCCATAATCGTCAGGATTAATTAACCCAATTCAGCCCGATTCTCCCATTCTGCCCGCCTTCGTTCGTGGAGACCCCCAATGATTTCATCTGACGCCTATGCTCGGCTTGAGCTGATCTCTGCCCAGTCGAGTGAGCCGCTCCTGTATCCCCCCCAGCCTTTATCTCAACTGTCCTTATCTCAACCGCCCTTATCTCAACAGACCTTATTCGTTAACGTCGCTCAAAGAATTTGGCGATCGCTGAACGCCTTTGCCACCGGCAATCAGGAACCGCAGATCCATAGAAAATGCGATCGCCACGGCCATACCTACTTTTGGGTTTACGATCCCGCCAGCCAGCAGTCTCAAACCCTAGACACTGAGCACGAGGTGCGGGCTTGGTTAGAGCAGCGCTATGGGCAATAACCCTAGGGTGGAGCAAACCGGATATAAAACGTCGCGCCTTGACTGGGGATACTTTCGGCCCAAATGGTGCCCCCGTGACGATGGATAATGCGCTGCACGATCGCCAGCCCAATGCCGGTACCGGCAAACTCCTGCTTAGAATGGAGCCGCTGAAAGGCCCCGAAGATCTGATCAACATAGTCCATATTGAAGCCAACGCCGTTGTCGGCCACAAATATCGTATCGTCAGGCAAGCAGCCAATGTGGATGCGGGCGGGTTGGCGATCGCGACTAAATTTGACGGCATTTTCAATCAGGTTGCTAAACACCTGTTGCAGCAGGGCCGCATCCCCCAGCACCGTGGGCAAGGGCTCAACGATAAACTCGGTGCGCTGGCTCACCTGCGGGTCGCTAGAAACGATGGCAATGGCATGTTCTACCAAGGGCTGTAGCGATACCGAACGGCGTTCCATCTGCCGTCGCCCCACTCGCGATAGGGTGAGCAAGCCATCGATCAACATTGCC
>DATNOW010000229.1:0-3490 GCA_036703515.1 Chroococcidiopsis sp. | reverse complement strand
TCGACCTGTTTGCTATTTTGCTGGCGCACAATCTAAGTCTGACAAAATGGGTTGATTTATCGCTCACCTGTGCTGAAATCTATATCTAGATGATGCGATCACTTTCCGAAAAATTGATTGGAGCTAATGTAGACCCTGCTCGGCGTTGTGTTCAGTTGACTGTAGGTTTAACGATCGGTTGAGTGTCTTTTTTGTCACGAGTAATTGCGGAAAAAACGGGCGATTGCGGAGAAATTGTTCCCGAGCATCGCTCAATCGATCTCAATCAATCTCAAGCGATCGCTGATTGCAATCGCCATCAGCGATCGCCATCAAAAGACTTGAGTCACCCAGCTTAAATGACGAAACATGCAGTGTCTCACGGTGCGCTCTCAGCGATTCACCGGGCTAAATCATGGCTCAGTTAATAGCTCAAATGGCTCAGTAGGGCTAAAGCAAACCGTGAGACCTTCACTGAGGAGGTTTTTGACAATGAATATTCAGGGAAAAACTGCCCTAGTTACCGGGGCATCGCGAGGCATTGGCCGGGCGATCGCCCTAGAGTTGGCCCGCCAAGGGGTGGCTCGACTATTGTTGGTAGCCCGCGATCGCCAGCGTCTGGCCGAGGTCGCCGACGAAATCGCCCACCTAGGGGCAGAGGCCATCATTGTGCCGATGGATCTGACCAAACCCGTCGAGGTGCATGGGGCGATCGCCAAAGCCTGCCGCCTGTATGCACCCATTCATCTATTGGTTAATTGCGCCGGAGTCGCCTATCAAACGCCGTTTTTGAAATCGCGTTTGCTGATTGTGCAAGACGAACTCACCACCAACTTGGTGGGGATGTATACCATTACTCGCGTGGTGGCCCGCCGCATGGTGACACAGCGAGAGGGCACGATCGTCAACGTATCAAGCCTGATGGGCAAAATCGCTGCGCCGACAATGGCTACCTATTCGGCCACCAAGTTTGCCATCCTGGGCTTTACCCAAGCTCTCCGCAACGAGCTAGCGCCCCACAATGTGCAGGTGTGTGCGCTGCTGCCATCGCTGACCGACACCGATATGGTGCGCGACTTTCAGTGGTTTCGCGGCATCGTGCCGATGACACCCGAACGGGTCGCCCAGGGGCTGATTGTCGGTCTGCAAAAAAACACGCCAGAGATTGTGGTTGGCTGGCAAAGCCATCTGGCCTTGCTGTGCAGTCGAGTAGCCCCGTGGTTGCTCGATCGGGTTATCCGAGTGACCACCCCCACGCTGCCCGATCGCCCCCTGCATTCAATCACTTAAGTCTAATCGTCTCAATCAGTCCAAAAAACAGCGAGGGTTGCGCTCAGCGCAACCCTCGGGGTCAATTAGCAAATCAGCAAGTCAGTGGATTAGCTGGATTTTGTACAAATGAGTGTGAGTCAAAGCTAGGAAAGTGGTAGTGATCTGAAATCGTTATGCACTACCACCGATGAAAACTCATCTTGAAGCACTAAAGGAATTTCGCCAAGTCCTCTATCGCAGTTTCCCGTATCGTCGCGATAGCATCCTGGATTTACTGGATGCGCTCAGCAGCAACGACCGGGCTCGCTCGCCAGTAGAGCTGAGCTTAAATCGGTGCTTTCGCCGTCAACATGGAGCCTTATACCGCGCGATTCAGAATGCTTACGGTGAGAGTGAATTACCGGTGTGCAGTATGGAGGCGAAGCAGCAAGGAGAAGCAGTGTTGGCGACGATACCGGTGCCGCAGCATCGTCAATATCAGGTGTTTGGGATAGATGAGACACCGAATGAGCGGTTGTACGCGGCGTGTCTGGCCGATCGCCAAACGGTGCATCGCTCTACCCCGGTGTCGGGTCAAGTGCCGATTAGCATAGGTCATAACTACTCCATATTGGCGGCGATGCCGGAGGTTGGGGCGGATGAGTGGTCACGCTGGGCGGTTCCGGTGAGTGTGGAGCGCGTCAGTAGCGTCAGCAATGCGATTGCAGTGGCGCACGGTCAAGTAGAGCAACTGATGGGATGGGCGAGTGCGCAGCGGTTCGCATTTAAGGTGTTAACCGCAGACAGCCGATATGCAACGGCGGCGATGCTGTATGGTCTGCGAGAGTATCAAGATTTAGTCATCATCACTCGCCTGCGGAGCAATCGGGTGTTGTATCGCCAACCCGAGACTGGGGGTGATAAAACGCGTCCCCGCTGGTATGGAGAGCGGTTTTGCCTGCGAGACGAGATGAGTTGGCCGTCGCCGAGTGCCCAAACCACCCTCTGCCTGATTCACGCTCACGCCGCCACCCCATCCCTACGGATCCGGCGCTGGTCTGACCTGATGATGCGGGGCACTCAACGCTATCCCATGCATCGATACCCCTTCGACATCGTTGAGATTCAGCGTTTAGATGAGACAAACCAACCGTACGGACAGCCCCTCTGGCTGCTGGTGGGGGGCACCCAACGCCAATCGTTATCCCTCGATGACGTGCTGCACGCCTACCGCCAACGCTTTAACCTCGAACACTTTCTCGGCTTTGCCAAGCCGCATCTGCTGTTAACTGCTTCTCAGACTTGCGACATCGCCCATGAAATTCACTGGGTACGATTGACCTGCTTAGCCTATGTGCAACTCTGGCTAGCTCGACGGTTAGTTGATGTTTTGCCGTTACCCTGGCAGCGTTATTTGCCCCAGGCACGCTCCCGACTGCTCACACCCAGGCAGGTGCAACGAGGCTTTGCCACACTTATTGCCCAGATTGGCTCTCCAGCTGCGCCACCCAAACCCAGAGGTATCTCCCCGGGACGAACCCAAGGTACCCGTTTGACCCCACGTGCCCCCTGTCCCATGGTCAAATTCCATCCTCCCGCCAAACGGTGTCGCTGTAAGGATGCTCAAAACGTAGCTTAACCTCTCGCTTTGGAACTCCTAGTCCTCCACTGAAATCGGAGGACTAAGGGCGTTTGTCCAAAATCAAGGCTAGTCAACCCACCAGTTAATCTGCTAGTTAACCCACCAGAGAATCCGCCAGTTAACCTGCCAGGGAATCCGCTAGTTAATCTGCCAGCGTCTATTCCTTGACGATCGCTCGAATCTCGCCCGTTGGATGCACCACTTCCACCGACTGCTGCTGCTGCTGAATCGACCAGGCCAACGCCCCACCCAGAGTACACACAGCACCCACCAACAGCACCGTCAGCACCTTAACCTGCGATCGCAATTTCAAGATTTCCTTGTCATAGCGCTCAATCTGGGCGATCGGGCTGGGCTCGATCACCCGCGTTTCCATCGTTTCTACGCCCTCAACCTGCTCCAGCGGCTTGACCACAGGCTGCTGAGCCGGTGGTTTGATCAAGCCAAATAGCTCTTTGACCTCGGGCACCAGCCAATTGACAATCAGCTGCGGGCAATTTTTTTGTAAATAGTAGGTTCCAGCCACCTTAGCCAGCGGCTTGGAGCGGCGTGCTGTCCACTTTGCCACCCGGTTCACCGTGCGATTGGGCAGACGCTGGTTGATCAGATGCACCGTCG
>DATNOW010000228.1:0-17495 GCA_036703515.1 Chroococcidiopsis sp. | reverse complement strand
TAGGGGGGGATAAAACCGCTGATAGTTGAGCGCATAAGTAGCCCCGTGGGCTTGGCAGATACCGGCGATTATGTCTTCGATGCGGCGGCTAAAAAAGTCAGTCAACGCCGGGTCAAAATAGCGCACGGTGCCGCTGATTTTAGCCGTGTCGGCAATCACGTTATTGGCATGTCCGGCGTGAAACTGCCCCACTGTCACCACCCCCGACGACAGCGGATCGAGGTTGCGGGCGACAATGGTTTGCAGGGCGCTGACGATTTGCGCGCCGACCACAATCGAGTCAACCGTTTGATGGGGAATCGCTCCGTGCCCGCCTTTGCCTTGGATGGTGCAGTCAAATAGCTCAACGGCGGCCATCATCGCCCCCGTCCGCACGCCCATGGTGCCGAGGGGCAGGTTGTTCCACAGATGCAGCCCAATGATGGCGTCAACGTCGGGATTTTTTAAGACCCCGGCCGCAATCATCGGCTTCGCTCCACCGGGGCCTTCTTCGGCGGGCTGAAAAATAATTTTGACGGTGCCAGCAAAGCGATCGCGATGCTGCTGGAGATAGTAGGCTGTACCCAGGGCGATCGCCACATGGCCGTCGTGGCCGCAGGCATGCATCACGCCATCGTGCTGCGAACGATAGGGCACCGGGTTCAGCTCTTGAATCGGCAGCGCATCCATATCAGCCCGAATGCCCAATACGGGCCCAGGCTGGTGCCCCGAAATAATAGCGACAATGCCAGTTTCAGCAATGTTGGTTTGATGGTCAATCCCCCATTCGCGCAGCCGTTGGGCGATAAAACTAGCCGTCAGACGTTCGCGAAAGCCTAACTCTGGATATTGATGCAGACTTCTGCGCCACTGGACCAAATCGGGCTGAATCGCTTGAATGTCTGAACGAATCCGCGATTTATCAATAGAGGGGGGATGTAAGGGGGTCGTGACCATTTTCTTATCAGCGTTTGCAATTCAGCGTTAAATTCAGCGTTCGAAAATAGATAGGTGGCTCTCTGTGGGGGCACAGTGAGAGGACGGTGAAGGCACAGTCAAAGAACAGTCAAAGAACAGCAAGAGGAGAGTAAGAGGACAGTGAGAGCATTATCACGGCACAGAGGATTTGCTCTCATTTCTAAGGTAACGAATTGTCCTCAGGATGGTTTTGACTCGGATGTTTAGAGTTGGTGAACCCACACATTTCAAGCGGCGGGTCGAAATTGGGCGATCGCGCTGACAGCGATCGCCCAAACACGCTTGCACCAAGAGTTTTAGAGGAAATTCAAAAGACTACCGCACACCCTCCTGCGGCATCGCAGAACCGTCAATCGACTGATGCCAATCCTCCAATAGACCGCTGAAACACGCAGTTAGTCAGTATTTCAGCTAAGGGGTCAGGCCCCGAGGGGGCCTGACCCCTTAAGTTTGGTAAATTTACATAATCTAGGCTGTTGCGGTTGCCTGAAGCGCCTCCTGGGTGTAAGGACGCCGCCAGCCGCCAAATCATGGCCGCAAAGTCTGCCCTCAGGTAGAGGAAAATTGACACCTCTAACTGCGAATGTTAGATTATCGACGTTTACCGTAACAATCACCATGTCAGCCTAATCGAGCCTGACCCCGATACAAATGCATGGGGCAGCGCCCGAACGGAGGAACCAAATTTTTGGGGCGAATCGCTCAGACGTTTTGAAAACTATCCGCTAGTTTTGCTCACCCAAAACGCCTGATTTAGAAGGGCACCTCTCAGCCCTAGCCCGTCAGCTAACTCCGTCGGCATTGAGAGGAGACTGAAGAATCGGCATTGTTTGACCGCTTGATTCCCTTCAGTGTCCTCAGGTTAATAGGAGCGACGTTTTTGTGTAGACAACGCTGCACGATTACGTTCGCATTGCCTAGGATGGCGAATTTAATAGAACCCGACAGCAGCCACTCACCGCAGCAACTTACATTCTCGTTGTGCAGGAGAGGCTTTAGCTCTGATTTGCAGATGATTTGCAGAAGGTTTACAGATAGCTTGCTGATGGCTCGCTGATGTAACCCTGGGTTTTATTAAATTCACGATCCTGTTCACCTTGAACACCCAGGAGGAAGTGATGCTGCTGGTTTTTAACGTTCAGACTATCGTTTTGACCGCTCAGCTCGTCTGGCGCAGATCAATGCGTTTGACGTGGCTGCGCGACGGGGTGGTGTTGCCTGGCATTGGCGTTTTGGTAGTGCTGGTGCTGTGGTGGGCGATCGCCACCTTTGGTTCTGACCTTCTGCCCACGCCCCTAGAGGCGTTCACCGCCAACCTTGACTTTATTTTGCATCCCTTCTATCGCCGCGGCCCTGGCGACTTGGGCATTGGCTGGCTGCTGCTGGCCAGCTTGCGCCGAGTATTTTTAGGCTTTTTTCTGGGTTCACTGGTTGCCATCCCCATTGGCTTTTGGATTGGCATGTCGCGCAGCGCCATGCTGGCAATCAACCCCATCATCCAGATTTTTCGCCCGGTTTCTCCGGTGGCCTGGTTGCCTATTGCGCTAGCGCTGTTTAACCTGTCAAACCCCTCAGCGATTTTCGTCATTTTTATTACGTCGCTGTGGCCCACCATGATCAATACCTCGCTCGGCGTATCCAGCGTCTCTAGCGACTATCTCGACGTGGCCAGGGTGCTAGAAATGCCGCGCTGGCGACAAATTATCAAGATTATCTTGCCCGCCAGTTTGCCCTACATTTTCACAGGATTGCGCATCAGCTTGGGCATTGCCTGGCTGGTGATTGTTGCAGTGGAAATGTTGACGGGTGGCATTGGCATTGGCTTTTTTGTCTGGGATGAATGGAGCCGACTCAACCTTAACTCGGTCTTCCTGGCCATTTTGGTGATTGGCAGCACGGGGCTGGTCTTAGATTTTTTGTTGCTCAAGCTTCAGCAGTGGATTACCCATCGTCCGGCGATCGCCCAATAATTCCCGCCCAATCCTCTCTCCCCATCATTCCTACCCTAATCATCTTCTTTCCATAATGCTTTGCCGAGGTGCCTATGGTTTATCTAAATCGGCGATCGCTGCTCTATGGTTTGGGCGGCCTGACAACAACCGCGGCCTTGGCCGCCTGCGGCCTCACCCGTCAGGGCAGCAACCCGCTCAATGCTCCGGCGATCGCCGGGGATCGGGTCGTTGATCCGAGCACGCTAGAAAAACCCGATCTCACCGTGGGGTTTGTGCCCGTCAACGACTGCGCCCCCTTTGCGATCGCCTACGAAAAAGGCTTTTTTCACAAATATGGCTTAAACGTCACCCTCAGCCGAGAAGCCAGTTGGGCAACCTCCCGCGATGGCGTCATCTTTGGGCGACTAGATGCCGCTCCGGTCGTCTCCGGCGCAGTGACCAACGCCCGCATCGGGGCCGAAGGTGCGCGCCACGCCCCCATGTGTGCCGCCATGACCATCCATCGGCACGGCAACGCCATGACCATGAACCGCGCCATGTGGGAATCTGGCGTGCGCCCCCTGCATGAATACAACGGCGATTTGGAGGCCTTTGGGCGAGATTTTCGCCGCTATTTTGAGCGCTTGCCGGCCGATCAGCGCGTTTGGGCCGTGGTGCTGAGTTCGGCTATCTATGAGTACTTCGTGCGCTATCTGTCGGCGGCCGTTGGCGTTGACCCGCTAGAGGCCTTTCGCATCATTATTGTTCCGCCGCCGCAGATGGTGGTCAACATGCGGATTGGCAACATGCAGGCCTATATGGTGGCTGAACCGTGGAATACGCGGGCGATCGCCGGTAACGAGGGGGTTGGCTTTACCGTTGCTCAGGGGCGCGAGATCTGGCATGGCCACCCCGATCGCGTCCTGGCCGTGATGGAATCGTTCATCGACGAAAATCCCAAAACCTATCGTTCCTTGGTCAAGGCCCTGATCGAGGCCTGTCAATATTGCAGCAAAGCCGAGCATCGCGAAGAGGTGGCCAAGCTGATTACCGCTCGTTCTTACACAGGCGCAAAGCCGCGCAAAAACTGCCCGGCCCCAGCGATGATTACGCCCGACAATCTGGCTACGCTGCCCGACTGCATTACCAAATTTACGGGCCCAGCGCTGATCGGCAACTACAACTATGGTGGCTTTGACGATCGCGATCGCACCGTCACCTCCCCCGAAACCACCCTGTTTTTTGATCTACCGCCCGAGCTATCGTCACAGCCCGGCGACCACTCCACGTTTCTGTGGCAGTCTCACAGCCTCTGGCTGATGACCCAAGCCGCCCGCTGGGGGCAGATTCCGGCGATTCCCGCCGATGCCGAAGCCAAAGCCCGACGGGCCTGGCGCACCGATCTGTACCGAGAAATTGCCGCCGAGATGGGCATTGCCTGCCCCGCAGACGACTACAAGATAGAACCTGCCGAGCGCTTTGTTGACCGCAAACCGTTTGACCCCAGCGACCCCGTCGGCTATCTCAATAGCTTTGAAATCCGCGCCAATCGACCGATTCACGTCTACCAGTCTTAGCTCTGTTCACCGAGATTCGTTCACTTAGCTCTGTTCACCGAGATTCACACACTTAGATCCGCTCACCTCTCACACTCAGGAGCACGCCATGATTAAACCCACCAGCTACCTAGAACAGCGCGATCGCCCCCTGTCTTCTGAATCCAACGAATTTCTGGCGATCGAAAATCTCCATAAAGTCTACAAACGCCCCGACGGCAGCGAAGCGTTGATTCTCAACAACATCAACTTGAGCATTGGCGAAAACGAATATGTGTCGTTTATCGGACACTCAGGATGTGGCAAATCAACGCTGCTGAAGATTATTGCCGGGCTGGAAAAGGCCAGTTCGGGTTCGGTGCGTCTCGACGGGCGAGAAATCCGCAAACCGGGGGCGGAGCGGATGATGATCTTTCAAAACTATTCCCTGCTGCCCTGGCTGACCGTGCGCGAAAACATTCGCCTGGCCGTCGATGAAGTGCTCGACCACGCCTCGCCCGCCGAAAAAAAACAAATTGTGAACGAGCACTTGGCCATGGTCAACCTGACGGCCGCAGCCAACCAATATCCGGATCAGCTGTCGGGCGGCATGAAGCAAAGGGTGGGGATTGCCCGCGCCCTAGCCATTCGCCCCAAACTGCTGCTGATGGACGAACCCTTTGGGGCACTCGACGCGCTCACCCGCGGCAAGCTTCAGCGCCAAGTGCTGGATATTTGGGAAAACCATCGGCAGGCCGTGATCATGATTACCCACGACGTGGATGAGGCGCTCTATATGTCAGACCGGATTGTGTTGATGACCAATGGCCCAGCGGCTACCATTGGGGAGGTGCTGGATGTGCCCTTTGCCCATCCCCGCGATCGCCAGTCGCTACGTGAATCTCACGAATACTTTGAGCTTCGCAATCACGCCCTTAATTTCCTCGATCGCTATTTCACGAGCGACTAAAAAAGCCCATTTCACCCAAGCACAAAGTTTTAGCACCCGGTTTGCGGGAATCCATTATTCCTGGTCAGTGTTTAGTCGCTTTTAGTCGTTTTTAGTCAGCCTCCCGCGATCGCACCCTCATCCTAAACCCGCTCCTCGCACCACCTCGACAGGGAATAGGAGGCTGACTCCTCAGGTTTTGCTTGCTCTCTTCACACTCGGAGAATGAATCATGTATATCAGCTCCATCAAGTCGATCAAATCGATTAAGTCTATGCTGCTGCGCTTGCAGTATGCCCTCGGTCGCGACGACTTGGCTGAGGCGATGGTGCTGCTGCCCGGCCTGTCTTCGGCTGCACCCACTAGCTCAGAGTCAGCCAACTTGGTGGTGGGCTACACGGGCTCGCCCAACAGCCAGACTGCCCTTGACCTCACCCTCTGGATCGCCCATCAAACCCGCCTCGCCACCCAAAAGCCGGTGATGGTGCATGTGGTTTATGTCACCGATAACGCCGGTTTAGAGCAGGCCGATCGCGTCCTCTACCAGGCGCGTCACCTGGCCGACGAGTGGCGCGGGTCGCTGACGACGCACCTGCGGTTTGGCGACCTGGCCACCGAGCTCCAGCAAGTAGTGTTAGCAGAACAGGCCGACTTGCTGTTCCTTGGCTGCACCACCAGCAAACACGCCTTGGTGCGGCAGATGAAGCGAACCTTTCCCTGCCCGGTGTTGGGCATTCCCAACGTCCTGAGCACCACCGAACGGATGGAAGCGATCGCTCAGTCCTAAAATCGCCGCCTAAAATCGCCGCCTAAAATCGCCGCCCCAGGAGACGCTGGCGCACGCCCTCTGCGATTTTTTGCCCCAGATATTCGGGAATCAAATTTTCATTTGGCCCTAGCAAATACAAGATCAGCCGCGTGCGTCCGCGCCACACCAGCAGGTTGGCATTAACGACGAGCAGATCCTCTTGCCAGATGGCATACATCACCTTGTAAAACAGGCCGGGCTGGTTATCGGCCTCAATCAGCAGGGCGGGTAAGTGGAACACTGGATCTACATAAAATTCGGTTTCGACTTGCTCTAGCCCTGCGTCGAGGTTAAATTCGACCGCCAGCATCTCCTCTACCTCAAACCGCCCCGCCAGCGCCTCTCGAATCGCCCGGCAGACGTTTTCTGCCGTTTTTTCGGTTAAAACTTTGCCGCCCCGCGACACCACCAATTTGATAAAAACCAGCATGGGAGGATAAATCTGCCCATACAGACTGAGGCTATGGATCGTCAGACCATAGGCCGCCAACACGCCAAAAATGTCGCTAAGCAAAAACGACTGATTGCGGTAGGCAAAATGCAGCGCACTTTTGCTGCTCTCTGGCTTCAGCTCAATCACCGCCTGCTTGCTTTGGTAGAGATGGTAGGCAAGCCGCAGGTTTTGGAGCTGAATCTCACTGCTGACAAACTGCTCATAAAACTGCGGAAACGCTCGATTAAAGCGTTTCAGCAGATCCAACGTCGATGGTTGTAGCCCCGAAGCCATAAATAATGTAGCGACCTTGGCAATGCGAAGGATGAGGAACGGAAATACATGTCAGCGCGATCGCCCTATTGCTCCCAAACGCTGAGTTCCAGCGTCATGGCTCAGTAGAGCGCTATGCCTGGAACATGCCTAACGCAATAAAGCCTCGCGCGGCTTTATTCCTAGAAAACCCTAAGTTTAGGTCAAACTTACACACAATTCCAGGATTCAGACCCGTTCAATCGATATTTTTTTAGCGAAGCTGACACGAATCCTGATAACTGCCTCATGGGAAAAGGTTGAGGGCAGTATACTAGCTAATAACCGCCATCTAAACTTTTACACCTTAATCACACCTTCATGGGCTTTTGGAAGAGCTTATTTAGTACCACCGACGCTGCCACTACGACGAAGCCAGCCCCAGGTGATGGTCTCGCGGCGCAGGGTTCCACGACCCCCAGTGGCTCTCGCATCTTTTTCAGCACTGAGCGCGATATCGACCTCTACGAGTTGGAAGAGCTTTGTGATGCAGTGGGTTGGTCTCGTCGTCCGCTGCGAAAGGTTAAGAAAGCGATTCAGCACAGCTTTCTTGTGATTTCGATGTGGGAGCAAAAGGGGGCTCAGCGACGGCTGATTGGGTTCTCGCGGGCTACCTCCGACCATGCGTTTAACGCCACCATCTGGGACGTTGTGGTGCATCCCGACTTCCAGGGCAAGGGCTATGGTAAGGCGCTGATTCGGCAGATGATCAAAAAGCTGCGCAGTGAAGACATCAGCAACATCACTCTGTTTGCCGATCCCCATGTAGTTGATTTTTACCGCAACCTCGGCTTTATGTCTGACCCTGAGGGTATTAAAGGGATGTTTTGGTATCCCGATTAGGGCGTTGGGTATTGGGCGTTGGGCGTTGGACGTTGGGCAGTTAGGGGGAAATGCAGCGGTGGTTGGTGCGCTGGCCAGACTGCTTGGCTCAGTTTGACCCTAGGCGGTGGTTGCTGGGGGTGGTTGCCACTAGGGTGAGGGCCGCGGCGATCGCCAGTGCGGTGAAGCCGACGCCAAGGATAGTGAAGCCAGGTCGCGTTAACTCAGCGCCCCATAGTCCAAAGGCACTGATGGCCGCCGATGAGCCGCTAAAGGCGCAGCCTACAATCAGCCCGGCCGTTTGCACAGAGGCCAACGATAAAACTATGGCAAGCATGGCATTGGCAACAATCCCAAAGGCCGCCCCGAGTAAAATCGCAGTCCCAAAGGCCATCGGAATATTCGATACCGATACCAGCAGCCCCAGCCCGGCCGCGATCGCCCCACACCCTAGCCAAATCGTGCGACGGTTACCCCAGCGCAGTGCCAGCCGACTGCCCGGAATAGCAACAATTGCCATAGTCAGCAGCAGCACCCCCAAGGGCAACGAGGCCGACAGTCCGGGGAGACGGTTGAACACCAGCCGAGGAAACGTGTTATTTACTAGCTGAAATAGGAGCGTAGTGGCAAACCCCAAGCCAGCCACAGTGGCCAGCTTGGGCATCAGCCCGAGGGCATTCGACGGAGCCCCATGGGCTGCCGGCACGTTCAGATTGGTAGGGTTGGATGACCATAACATCATCATCGCGGCCAGCAGCAAAATCGCGACCGCAACACCGGCCTTAAAGGTGCCTAGACCAAAGATAAAGGCTTCCGCGAGCGGCGAGGTGGCGCTGGCTAGCGCGCCCGCCAAGGTGATCAGCCCGGTGACGAGGGGTAAGTGCTGGGGTGCTGCAAACTGGCGCAGCTGGGCCAAGACAGGGCTGCGAAACAGACTCATGGCGATCGCCCACAGGACTAACAGCGCCATCAAGCCATGCTGCAAGAAACCGTTGAAGTCTACCGATCCCGCCAAGGTGGCGATCGCGATCATCAGCACAGAGGCCAGACAAACCCCAACAGAAATCATCGGATGGCGGCTGCCATAGCGCTTTTCACTCTGGTCAGAGATGAAACCGGCTAACGGTTCGAGGGCGATCGCCAACAGCGCTTCACAGAGCAACAGCAGTGGCGCTAGCTGATCAGAAAACCCAAACTGGTTCAAAATCCAGCCTAAATGCACCTGGTATACCACCCAACTGAGGGTAAAAGCGCCATAGATAGCGGCCACAGCCCAGGCTGATGACCACAATATAGGCGATCGCATCCGCAAGGACTGGTCGGGTTGAGTTTTCATATCGACTCACTGATGTGATTGAAGGCAATGCAGCCAGGTTGATGGTCGTTCTTTGGGTCGTTCTTCGGGTCGTTCTTTTGATTATCCTGGGGGCATTCGGTCAAAACAGGTCAAAGCCCAAGCCCAACCGCAAGCTCCTTGCAGTCATCCCTTCTCTTATCATGACACTGCCCCTCTCTTATCATCGCACTGTGAGCTTTGGCAAGCTGTGAGCAGATGATTGTACCATTGCCCAATGGCTTTCCCACTGGCTCAATCGAGCGCTAAAGGCGGGCTATAATCCCCGGAATAGGGGAGCGCTGGGATCTGGCGCAGGGTAGAGCGGGGGAAAATCCACCGACGGCTGCAATCCGCCCAATTCTTCAATTTCAATAAATTTTCTGGCCGATATCTGAAGTCGTCTAATATGATGCTCCTAATCGTGTTAGACCACGGCATTTCGGGGTTTCAGCGATTGTGGGAAGCTATTTTAGGGAATGGCTTGCCCGCATCAGTCCGTGTTCTTTGGATTTTGACCATTTGATGAGTGTATTCCTTAATTCGCTGTCCCAGTCGGTTTCGCGACGGACACTACTCAAACTGTTTGGCGTTGGCACCGTAGGCGGGATGGTCGGCTACTCCCGCTTCACCAAGCCGCAGCCCACTCGCCATCAGGCCGATCTGCTCTCGCTGCCCCGCCTCCCAGACCAACCCAAACAAGTCGTGATTGTCGGGGGAGGGCTGGCCGGGTTAGCCTGTGCCTACGAGCTCAGCCAGCGCAATTTTGCCGTCACCTTAATTGAGCGATCGCCCCAGTTGGGGGGCAAGGTGGCCAGTTGGCCGATTCAAGTCGGTGACACTCAGTTCCAGATGGAACACGGCTTCCACGGTTTTTTCCCGCAATACTACAACCTCAATGGGTTGGTAGATGAGCTGGGCGCAACCGACAATTTCCAGTCGCTCAACTATTATTCGGTGGTCTATCGCGGCCCCGAAAACTACCAGCCCGAGGTGTTTCGCCCCAGCCATTCAGCCTTTCCGTGGAATATTGTAGACCTGGCGATCGCCTCCAATAACCGCCTAAAATGGGGACTAAACCTGACCAAATATCAGCACTGGCAGGTGTTTCGCGAAATTACTGGGTTTAACGCCCAGAGCAGCTACGACCGCCTTGACCACCTCTCGGTCGCCCAATGGGTCGAGCACGATTTTCCCAAAGGGCTGTATGACCTCTATTTTTTGCCGTTTGCGAAATCGAGCCTGAATGCACCCGATGTCATGAGTGCAGCCGAGCTGATGCAGTTCTTTCACTTCTATTTCTTTGGCAACCCCGAAGGGCTAGCCTTTAACGGCACCCGCCAAGATATGGGGCGGAGTTTGGTCAACCCCATTGCCGAGGCGATCGCCCAAAAGGGAGGGACTTTGCTCACTGGCACCCACGTCAGTGCCGTGCATTGGCAAGATGGCAAGGTCGCCGCCGTTGACTATCAGCAAGGAGACACCCAAAGCGCCGTGCCTTTTTGGGTCAGTCGCAACCCGCTGCTTAGCCACGAGCAGATGGAGTTTTTTGGCGCAGGGGATGCCGTCTATGCGATCGCCCCCGGCAGCCGCGAAGCCCTCTCGCTAAGCTGCACCCACCAAGGCTGCACCGTCCACCAATCGGAGCTACCCACCGGCAGAGAAGGCTTCCAGTGCCCCTGTCACGGGGCCACCTACGACGAAACCGGGAGGGTCTTGAGCGGCCCGGCCCAGGCCAACCTGCCCCGCTTTAAGGTGGTGCAGCGTCGCGACGATCAGGTGCAGCTGGTCGCCCGTGACGCCGACCAAGGCACAGCCCAAACCGTGGCCGCCGACTACTTTATTTTTGCGGCCGATATCCCCGGCGTGCAGCATCTCTTTGCGCTGTCTGAGGGTGAGGTACCCGCCCCCTTAGTCAACCAAGTAGCCCAGCTTGCCGTGGCCGATCCCTTTGCCGTCGCCCGGTTTTGGTTTGATCGCGACTTTGACTGGGAGCACAGCAACTTTACCTCCCTCTCTGGCTATCGCCTCACCGATAGCATCACCCTCTACCACCGCATCCAGGGCGACTACATTGACTGGGCCAAGCGCACCGGGGGCAGCGTCGTCGAGCTTCATGCTTACTGCTACAAGGAAGCTGAGTTTCCTACCCAGCAAGCGCTCTTAGACACCTTTGAAAGCGAGCTCTACGATCTGGTGCCAACGCTGCAAACAGCAACCATGCTGCATCGGCAACTGGTCAACCAGAAAAACTTTGCTGGATTTCCGCCGGGCAGCCATCGCGATCGCCCCAGCAGCGCCAGCTTAGCCGAAAACCTGATGTTTGCCGGCGACTGGGTGAAGATGCCCTTTCCCTGCGGCTTAATGGAACGCGCCATTAGCAGCGGTTTTCTAGCGGCCAACGAAATCTTGCAGCGCGAAGGATTACAGCGTCGGCCGTTGATGTCGGTCAATCCAGAAGGCATCCTGCAACTGTAATCAGAAATAATCAATCAGAAATTGTAACCCATCGGGCATTGTCGCCGGGAACTATAATCACCTGCGACTTATAATCCCCTCCATTCACCCTCCCTGTTAGAATGCTCCACTATGCACGATGAAGTGAGTCACCCCAGTCTGCCGGTCGCTCCGTCTAGCGGGGCTCTCGATCCTGCATTGACGGCTGCTCCCGCCTATCCCCCATTACGCAGCCAGCCCCTAGGCAATCTTGATCGGATAGAACCGCAAACCGGCACCCAGCAGCCCCACCTCCGGCAGTTGGGCATCAATCCCAACCATTGGTATGTGGTCGCGCGCAGCACTGAGGTTACCACTCAGCCCTTCGGCGTGACGCTGTGGAAGCAGGCGATCGCCCTCTACCGAGATAGCCAGGGCCAGGTTCACGCCATGGAAGACCGCTGCCCCCATCGTCAGGTCAAGCTGAGCGACGGTCAGGTGCGTGGCGATGAGCTTGAGTGCGCCTACCACGGCTGGCGATTTAACAGTGCGGGGCAATGCACCGCTATTCCCTATCTCAGCGATCAGCAGCGGATTCCCGCCTGTCAGATTCGCTGCTACCCAGTGACAGAACAAGATGGCTTTATCTGGCTATTTCCCGGCGATCCAGAGGTACTGCAAAGCCGCGAGCTGCGCCCAATGGGTGTACCCGAGTGGGATCACTTAAACTACATCGGCTCGGTCGCCCCGATTGATTGCCATATCCACTACTCGTTTTTGATCGAAAACCTCATGGATATGCATCACGGGCACCTGCACGACAACTACCAAGCTTGGGCCGAAGCGCGACTCGACTCCATCGAAGAAACGGGCGATCGCGTCCATGCCCACTATCAGGCCCAGAGCTATTACCGAATCGACAAAATTTGGTCCGTGTCGCAGCTATTTTTTCCCTCCCTGCGGCAGCTCCACCCCGAGCCACTCGACGTCAGCTATCTCTACCCCCACTGGGCCGCTAGCCTCGGTCAAGATTTTAAGATCTACTGTCTGCTCTGCCCTATCGATGAAACCCACACCCGCGCCTACCTGCTCCACTTCACCTCACTCAACGGCTTCCCACGGCTGCACAAACTTTCTGAAGGCTTTCGGCGGGCGATGAAAAACCTATTTTTTGGTTCAGCCAACGGTCTGCTGAATGGGTTGATTCGCCAAGACGTGTGGATGATGGAACAAGAACAGCAGGCGTTTTTATCTGACCCCAATCGCCGCACCTACGAAGTCAACCGGGCGCTGCCGGCCGTGCAGCGGTTGATTCGGCGGCAGGCCAATGTGGGCAGCGTCCCGTCTGCCACCAACAGCCGCAAAACCGACTCAGCCGCGATCGCAGATTAAACAGCTCTGCCTCCATAGGGGTAAAACCAGACCAAAAGGAAACCCGATCGTGGTTTGAAACGTTCCCCAGGAAGAGTCTCAAGCTACGATCGGGCGGTTTGTCTAGGAGATTTGGTTAAACTTAGGGTTCGGTGCGCAGGGCTTGGGGCTGCAATATCGTCACCATTTGCTCTAGACCGCGCTGAATGCGGCGGCTAACGGTCATCGGGCTAACGCCAATGCGCTCGGCTACTTCTTTGCGCGACATGTCGTTAAAAAAGACAAACTCGATCGCCGTGCGGGTTTTATCTTCAAGCTGGTTTAGGGCGCGCTGTAGCTGCTGGCGGTCTTCTTCTAAATGCTGCAAGATTTGATAGTTGACGTCGGGCAGGGTGTCACCGAGGGTGACTGGAGACTCGACCTGCTGACCGATGGTGGCATCGAGGCTAAGGGGCATCCGGTTTTTTTGCGACATCCGAATCTCTTGCCATTCTTGAGGGGAAATGCCCATCTCGTCAGCAATTTCGTCGTCTTTGGGCTGCCGTCCTAAAACACGAGCCAGCTCTACCCGAACGCGCTGACCTTCTTTTTGCATATCTTGCCAGCGGCGGGGCACTTTTACCGTAGAGCTGCGATCGCGCAGGAAGTGCAGCATTTCGCCCCGGATGTAGGGAACCGCAAAGGAGCTAAAGGCGCAGCCTTGGGCGGGGTTAAACCGTTCGATGGCGCGAATTAGCCCAAGATAGCCAATTTGCTCTAAATCTTCGTAGGGCTCGGCGCACTGATGGCTGATGCGATGAGCGATTTTGCGGACAAGACCTGCATTCAAACGCACTAACTGGTTACGCAGCGCCACTGTAGGATTCTGTTGATAGGCCATCAACAGTTCCATTGTTCGGGAGCGAAGAGAAGACTGGGGAATCGACATCTGAGAACCACCTTGCGTCCGACTTGAACCTTCCGACTTGAACCTTCCGACTTGAACCTATTGTCGATGTCGCACCCAAGGTAAACCATCGTTATTCTACGGGACTGAAAATAGTCAGCCCAAGGGAGTGCCGTATAAATACGGAGTCTGACCCCTCAGGGATATGAACCTAAGATGTGCTTAGGGTAAAGAGCTCGTGCCAAATGCGGACAAACGGCAAACTCGCGGCAAACTAACGGCAAACCAGATGCAGAAAAATGTCAGGCCCCAAGCGCCCCGAATCGCCACTAGAGACGGCAACTGACCCACTGGGCGTTCGAACTCGCGTATAATCATTGAGTTGTAGTGTGTGAAGCACTGCGGCAGTGCCTCCTGCCTGCGATCGCCCTAGCTAGATCTAAGGCTGTAGGGACAGAGACAGACTTAAAAAATTACGGTTTGTTAACAACGTTTAGGATATGAATGACGCTCTTCTTCCGGTAGTTTATCTGAGTGTATTGGTGGCACTCCTAGCAGGCGCAGGAGTTTTGCTGTTTCGCCAGGTACTTAAGACGCGTCGAGTCGAGAGTACGTTTTCGCGTCTGCAAAACAAGCTGACTAAAGAAAAGGGTAATTCCCAGGAATATTACGAGCTAGGCGGGATTTTTCTCGATAAAAAGCTCTATTCTCAGGCGATCGCCCAGTTTCAGAAGGCGCTCAAGGCTAAAGACCTAGAAGGGGCCGAAAATACTGCGGTGATTTACAACGCCTTAGGCTATTCCTATGCCGCCCAAGAGCAGTTTGACTTGGCGATTCGGCAATACAAGGAAGCGCTGAGTTTAGCGCCTAACTACGTAACAGCACTGAACAACATGGGCTTTGCCTATGAGAAAAAACAGCTGATTGCCCAGGCGCTCGAAGCCTACGAAGAATCACTGAAACTTGATCCCAAGAACGGCACGGCTAAGCGTCGGGCCGAATCTCTGCGCAAGCGGTTAGTGCCGTCTGCTTAGTGGGAGCTATCAAGCTGTAATTCAGCGCTTTAACAGTAAGAGCGAATATCTTCGCCGCAAACGTCGGCTAAGTAGCATAGCGATCGAAACCGCAGCCCCACAAACTGATCGTAGAGTGGGTTGAGTTTACATAGCGGCGGGATGTGGGCAACTTTGTGACCCAGCAGCACAATGTCGCGTTCAAAGGGACATTGGGCGGGGATCACTTTGGCGATCGCCTTGGCGACCTTGCGATTATTGATTTCTAGATTGTCTAACCACTGGCAGAGCGGTTGCAACCAGCGCGAACGAACCAGAGACTGAGATTGGTGCATGGATGGAAGAGACATAACCTTCACCTATCGCGGACTTCAGCGCAGCATCGAAAGGGAGTTCGTTTCTGATACCTCCACCATACAAATACCTTCTGAGGGATTCGTTAAAGGGATCAACAAAACCTCTGAGCATTTGCTGAAGCTGCGATGAAGTCTGCTACTGGGGCTGCCCGTCGGGCGATCGCGCTTGGAGCAAGAACTGATTGAGCGCGTAGGCAATATCACCACGGGTCATCGGCTGGCTGGGATTGAGCAGATTGTCGGTACTGATATTGACAAACCCACCATACAGCGCCGTTGCCCACGATAGCCTAGCCCAGCTTGGAATAGCGCTGGCATCGGGGTAGGGGGCCAGAATTTCGCCAATCGTTTGCTCTGGAAACTGCGATACGCCGTAGGCTTGGGCGAAAATGGCGAATGCTTCGGCCCGCGTTAGCCGCTGGTTGGGCAAAAAGCGGCCGCCACCATAGCCCAACATCACCCCAGTGCGAATCACGGTTTGAATGTCTTGATAAGCCCAATGGTTAGTGGGTACGTCAATCGGGGGAGCGGGGGTTTGAACGGGAGTGCGCAAATCGAGCCGAAATGCTTTGACCAAAATACTGGCCAGTTCTGCGCGGGTAATGGTGGCGTTGGCTCGAAAGTCGCCTGTGCCATCGCGGCTCATCAGCCCTGCCGACACGACCCGATCAATCGGATCTTGGCTCTGTGGTTCTACTTGAGCGATCGCAGATACCGCAACTAACAGCAGCGTTAACGATAGGGCACTGGTAAACCGACGCATCATTTTGAATTACTCCTCATGTCAGCCAAGGGGGCTCGTTAACAGTATTTTAGTCACTGACCCATGATTATTGGTTGCCAGTGAATATTCATGGTCAGAGGGGATGGGAGATGGGCAATGGGTGCGATTTCGACCGTTGCTTCCCGTGGTCTTACTCTTCCAGACGCGGCTGTGACCGACCCAAGTTCCCTGCGCTCGCGACTGGGCAACGCTTACGACAAAATTGCGGCAGAATTAGGGCGAGATATATGGGGAGGCGATCGCTTAACATAGCGTTACACATAAAACGCCCAAAACCCGCTCATGCTGCGAAATTTGCGGCCCCGGAAGGCTATATAATCTGATTCTGCTGGTATCGGTTGTCTTAAGACTGGCTGGTTCCGCCGTGCTGTGAATTTGTAACTTTAAGAGAGACGTTTTGTAATGATTGGAGAAACCCAGGTTCCCTATTTATTGCGGGCTGCTCGCGGTGAGGTACTCGACCGTCCGCCAGTATGGATGATGCGCCAAGCCGGACGTTATATGAAAGCCTACCGGGATCTGCGGGAGAAATATCCGTCATTCCGCGAGCGCTCCGAAAATACTGATATCGCCGTTGAAATTTCGCTGCAGCCTTGGCGGGCGTTTCGTCCCGATGGCGTGATTTTGTTTTCCGACATTTTGACGCCGCTGCCTGCGATTGGCATTCCATTTGACATCATCGAAAGTAAAGGCCCGATCATCGAGCCCCCCGTGCGTTCCCAAGATCAAATCGATCGGCTGCACGACTTAGATTTAGATCAGCTTTCGTTTGTAGGCGATATTCTCAAGACGCTGCGCCGCGAAGTGGGCAATGACGCAGCGGTGCTCGGTTTTGTCGGCGCGCCGTGGACGCTGGCGGCCTACGCAATTGAGGGCAAAAGCTCTAAAGATTACGTCACCATTAAGAGCATGGCGTTTTCTGAACCCAAGCTGCTGCATCAACTGCTCGCCCGCATCGCCGACGCGATCGCCGTTTATGTGCGCTATCAGATTGACGCTGGGGCGCAGGTGGTGCAGATGTTTGACTCGTGGGCAGGGCATCTCAGCCCCCAAGACTATGACACCTTTGCCCTGCCCTACCAGCAGCGCGTGGTGCAGCAGGTCAAGGCGACCCACCCCGATACGCCAATGATTCTCTATATCAGCGGCAGCGCGGGTGTTTTAGAGCGCATGGGGCAGTCGGGCGTTGATATCGTAAGCGTCGATTGGACGGTGGATATGGCTGAGGCACGTCGTCGCCTCGGGCCCAATATCGGTGTGCAGGGCAATATTGACCCCGTGGCGCTGTTTGGTCCCAAACCGTTCATTCGCGATCGCATCCTCGACACTATCCGCAAAGCGGGCAATCGAGGCCACATCCTCAACTTGGGTCACGGCATTCTGCCCAAAACCCCCGAAGAAAATGCGGCTTTCTTCTTTGAAACCGCAAAGCAAGCCGATAAGCTGCTGACCGTAACGGCTTAGTATCCATAACGGCTTAGGATTGCGAATTTAATAAAAACCCAAATTTATTTTTTGAAAGAGAAGCTCCGCTTCGCTTTCAAAAATAAAAATCCGGTTTTATTTAAT
>DATNOW010000227.1:0-2298 GCA_036703515.1 Chroococcidiopsis sp. | reverse complement strand
AGGCACAGCTAGCGATCTGCTGCCCCTAGCTCCACCGAGTGCGGCCGCTCCGGCACTGCCTGGGTTGGTCGCTCCGGCGATCGCGTCCGCCAGTGAGCGGACATCCCCCCTCGAACCCGAACGGGAAATGGCTTTCTCCACCCCGGCGGCTCAGCCCTCCCTGGTTGCTCAGCCGTCACCGGCCGCGCAGCTCAGCGCCAAAACCGGGATTTCAATCAAGCCCGTGGGACTAGTCTCCCATGACCTTTACCTCGGCACCTTGGCCAATGACGAGTCGGGTATGCGCGTTCGCCTCAGCACGCTCCAGCTCTTTGACCTGGCCAATGCCCTCGATGACTACAGCGCAGACGTGCTGGCCCTGCCCGCCACCACCCGCACAGGCTGGCTGAATACACCCAAACCCTGGCTGCAAGCCGTCGCCGTTTTGGTATTGGCAGTCGGCGTGTCGACGTCGCTGTTTAAGCTGATTGGCAACGTTTCGCCCAGTTTAGAAGCCACCTCCGATGCACCGTCTAACGTCGCTTCCCAGGGCACAACCGGGGCGACCAAACCCGACGGTACCGATGATGAGCCCGGAGATTGGGCTAATTTCCCGTCGCCGGTTGCAGGGGCATCACCTTCCGCGGCCGCCAGCCCCAGAGCGGGGGCACCGGCTGCGGGGACTGCGCCTGCACCCGCCACACCGACGCCGACGCAGTCGATCGCGCCCTTGCCTAACTTGGCTCCAGTCACCCGTGGCTCGGAGGATCGCGCGAGTGAACCGTTTGCGGCGGCCCCCCAGGCTGCGCCCAACGTTGATACAGCGTTGGCTCCCAATGCGCCAGCCGCCATGTCTCGTCAAGGTGGTGCGGCTGAATCGTTTTCGTCCAATGGCAATGCGGCCGAGTCGTCTAGCACGCTGTTTGACAACATCCCTCAGGTGGTCGAGGTGCGCGATTACTTCCAAGGGCGCTGGCAGCCACCCGCCGACCTGAGCCAATCGCTCGAATATCGCCTCACCATTGACGCCAATGGAGCCCTCCAGAGCGTGACGCCGCTGGGGCGTGTTTCTAGAAGCTCCATTGATCAGGTGGGGATGCCTGCGGTGGGTCAGGCCTTTGTGTCGCCGCTATCGGCTGGGCAGCGGGCTACGATTCGCTTGGTGCTGACGCCAGAGGGACGGGTGCAAACTTTCTTGGAATCGGCGAACTAACGCCCATTAAAACGCCCATTAAAACGCCCACTAAAACGCCCACTAAAACGTCAATTAGCCGTGCGATCGCGATAGCATCAATACAGAGTCTGCCCAGCCTGGGTTCAGGCACTGCTCCCTTTGTAGCCCTACCGATTTTTCTGTGGTTCCTTTTTCCTATGGTCACTCTGCAAACTGAACGCGACTGGCGGCCCATTATTCGCGATTTTGAAGCCGCCTTGGGTAAAAAACAAGTCATTCAGCGCAGAGAAGAACTGTTGGTCTATGAGTGCGACGGGCTGACCAGCTATCGTCAGCGCCCAGCCTTGGTTGTGCTGCCGCGCACCACCGCAGAAGTCGCCGCCGCCGTTAAAATTTGCGATCGCTACGATGTCCCCTTTGTGGCGCGGGGAGCCGGGACAGGGCTCTCAGGCGGGGCGCTGCCTGTGGAAAACTGTGTCATGATTGGCACCGCCTTGATGCGGCAAATCCTCGAAATCGACTACGACAACCAGCGCGTTGTCGTGCAGCCTGGCGTGATCAACAACTGGGTCACGCAAGCCGTCAGCGGTGCGGGCTTTTATTATGCCCCCGACCCCTCCAGCCAAATTATTTGCTCCGTTGGCGGCAACGTCGCCGAAAACTCCGGTGGCGTACACTGCCTCAAGTATGGCGTCACCACCAACCACGTCTTGGGGCTAAAAATCGTTACCCCCGATGGCTCGATTGTCGATATTGGCGGCAAAATTCCAGAAATGCCAGGCTACGACCTGACGGGCGTGTTTGTGGGCTCAGAAGGCACCCTCGGCATCGCCACCGAAATCACTCTGCGCATCCTCAAAACGCCAGAAGCGGTGCATGTGCTGCTGGCCGACTTTACCAGCGTTGAGGCCGCAGCGCAGACCGTCTCAGACATCACCAGTGCAGGCATTATCCCCGGCGGCATGGAGATGATGGACAACTTCAGCATCAACGCCGTCGAAGATGTTGTCGCCACCAACTGCTATCCCCGGGATGCCACCGCGATTTTGCTCATCGATATCGACGGGCTAGCGGTAGAAGTCGCCGCCAACAGCCAGCAGGTCGAAGCGATTTGTCGCCAAAACGGAGCCCGCAGCATTCGGGTC
>DATNOW010000226.1:0-14587 GCA_036703515.1 Chroococcidiopsis sp. | reverse complement strand
GAACGCCTGCACGAAACCCGAGTCAAAGAGCATGCCCCCCTCGGGCAGCAAATCACCGCCGACACCCAGCAGACCATCAAAGGCTCCATTACCCTGTCCGAACTGCTGCGCCGCCCCGGTTTCCACTACGTCGACCTCGATCGCTACCAGCTTGGTAACCCCAGCCTCGACCAAGCCGAACGCGAAGGAGCGGAAATTGATATCAAATATTCTGGCTACATCCAACGGCAGCAAAACCAAATCGAGCAGATCAGCCGTCAAGCCAATCGCCCCCTACCCGCCGACCTAGACTACCACTCGATTTCTACCCTCTCCAAAGAGTCACGCGAAAAGCTAGCCAAGGTGAAACCCCTCACCGTCGGTCAAGCAGCCCGCATTGGTGGCGTAAACCCAGCGGATGTTAACGCCCTGCTGATTTACCTAGAGGTGCGATCGCGCTCTAACTCCGCCGCTCCCGTCTAGGAGATAGCTCCAACCTATAAGCACAGCATTCTCATAGAAACGGGCATTCGCCAATTGATTCTAATAAAGATGAACCTGCTTTTGAGGAAATACTTGCTTATGGACGGGCAATTCGCCAAGGAGATGAGTCCCTTCTCAAAGTCCACATCGCAACGAATTCAACTAGCAAAGATGGATGCGCGAATTGCAGCGATTGCGTTGTCCCGTGAATTAATCTTGTTAACCCTTAATTATCGAGATTTCAGCAAAGTGAAAGGGTTACAGCTCGAAAATTGGACAGTTTAAAGCACCAACAAAATACTGTGCTGACCGCAGCATAGTAAACCGTTTGGAATGAACTAAACGTTATTAGACCATGCAAAGGATATCTACGTCCAATGGGCGAAAGCATTTGACTTCCTGAGAACAATCCCACCCCCCTCACGAGTCCCATTAACGCAGAAAACCAGCCCGACGTATTAGTGGAATAAAAGAGCGATCGCCCCTCTCACAAGTTGAACTGAAGCAAGCAAGATAGTTCTAACCAACCTGTGCAATAACATGCCCAATTTCTTGAGGAGTAGCACCCGTCGCCAACATTGCCCGAATTAGCAATTCAATAGAAACAGAAGCATCGCCATTCTCAGCCTTCGCAACCCGAGGTTGGCTAGAGTGTAACTTATCGGCTAATTCCGTTTGCGTCATCGATTTTTGCCGTCGCGCCTTCAGACAACGACTCAGCGCAAGCTTAATCTCCATCAGAGTCGTTTCTTCGGGGGTAAGGTTTAGAAAATCTGCAACAGTTCCAACCGTCCACCCGTTGTCTTCTAATTTTTTTCGTTTCGCTTCTTCCATATCCTTAGTCCTCAAGATCCTTGTCATACTTACTCAGACGTTTTTGGCAGACATCAATAACGCTGGTGGGTGTTGTTCTAGTTGTTTTGTTAAACACTTCAAGGATTAAAACTGCATCTTCATCAATGCGGTAAATAATTCTCCAATTCTTCTGTGCATCTCGAACCCGCAATTCATGGCAGTGCGCACCAATGCTGGGCATTGGTCTCGAATGGGGTAACCCTAAGTTTTCACCCTGCTGCAATCGTCGCAACAAAACTCCTGTTTCTGTACGCGCCTCTTGACTAAAAGGAGGAGTTTTAACGTCACCATGCAACCACACTAAGGGTTTATCCATTTCGTCCATACGCTTTTTATATCACATCTGATATATTTAGAGCCGTTGTCGCAACCCAAATTCACGGTTAGCCAGCTTTGTATCTAGGTAGAAAGGGCGATCGCCCCCCTCACGAGTCCCACTAACGCAGAAATTTCCGCCCCAATATTCCTGCCCCAACATTCTCATCACAGAATTCTTGCCATTAGAAACAGCCATAAGTCTTGCTCATTTTTCCACCCAACAAACGCAACCCCTGCCGGGGAGATATCTCGGCAGGGGTTGCAGTTTCGCTGTTTATTGGATGTTTAGCAGGGCGCTATAGTCTGAGCGCAGTGGTTAGTGCTTGCCGCTGCGGATTGGGGTGCCGCAGGGATAGGTCGCAACAGGCTGCTGCACCTGCACCGCAGCGCGGGCGACATCCGCCATCACCTTTTCAGACTGGTTGGCTTTGGCGGCCAGATAGTCAGTCTTGAGGGTGTCGAGCAACTCTTCACGACGGTCATACAGCCGCTTCAGCGGACGCGGTTCGCACTGGTTGATCACGTAGGCGGTCATGATCGGCAGGGCAATCGTGCTGTCGGTGTAGCAAACGATGGTGCTGGGCAGCTCTTCGGGGTCAATTTTGCCCCAGCTGACGGCTTCTGAGGGGGTCGCGCCCGATAGACCGCCCGTGTCGGGGCGGGCATCGGTGATTTGGATAAAGTAATCGTGCCCGCGCTCTTCTAGTCCCAAAACTTCGTGAAGCTGGGGCTGGGTTTGCAGCAAGAAGTTTTTGGGACTGCCGCCGCCGAGGATGACGGCTGCGCTCTTGCCCTCGACGCCAGGGATGCCCGATTCCCGCGCTGCATAGGCGATCGCCGCTGTTTCATTAACATCCAACGACGGATCAATCACTAGCTGCGAGCCTTCTAACGACATCGCCGCCACATTCATCCCAATCGAGCTATCGCCTGGCGACGAGGTATATACGGGCACGCCGCACTCATAGGCCGTAGACAGCAGACAAGAATGCTTCACGCCAAGCTGCTTCTCGACCGCATTGATGTATTTGCCCAGGAGGTGGTGGAATTCTGCCGTGCTCATCCGCTTTTGGAACGGCTCCGCCCGCAAAATTTCGCGAATAAAGGCGTCGGTTTCGAGCAGCACATCATAGCCAAAAACAATGTCATAGATGCGGATGCGGCCCTCTTGACGCAGTTTGACATCGTCCACAAACGGGTTGCTGGAGTATAGATCGAGCCCCAATCCGTAGTGAATGTCGTGGTAGAGGTTAGCCCCAGTGCTGATGATCCAATCAATAAAGCCGTGCCGCATCAAAGGCGATAGCGCCGAAACGCCAAACCCAGCCGGAGTCATGGCCCCAGACAGACTCATGGCCACCGTCACCCCTGGCTGCATCACCTGCTGGCTCAGCAGATGACAGATTTCGCGCAGCCGCGCCGAGTTGTAGGCCGTAAAGTACCCATCGATCAAGTCCACCACGCTAATCGTAGCGGGCATGGGGGCAGGGGCGATTTTCTGGCTGAAAACTTTAGACATTGAAGAACTCCCAATTAGTGAACTAAACCCAATTTGAGCGATCGCGACGACTACCCTGCCGCCGCAGTCGATGTCCTAAAACTAAAAGCGCTGGCGCAATGCGTTCAGCAAACATCACCAAACCACCTCGCTCACGGGAGCCAGGTTGCCAGTTCCATTTGCCTCATGGCCATAGGGTTAGGGTGGAGTCTTGGATGCAAACCCAACTCCTCATTTCACGCCCAGCCCAGGCCTATTGCGCACAGAAAGCTCTAGGACGCCGTACAAACCATCGGCAACGGCAGTATCCTCAATTTCCGTGTTTGACTAACTCAATACTTCACACGGAGAAGACCGATCGAGTCCGCCAGGGTGTCAACGCCGTCAACGCAACAGCCTTGAAGAGATGAATCTATCACCACCCGCGAACCTAGAGTTACAGATCGGTCAGCTCATACTGGGGCCTTCACAACGGTCAGCCCACGACAATGCGGGATCAGACAACCGCCTGCGTTGCAGCTTCATTTCCAGATGCCACAAGGGAAGCCAGGGGCGTCCAGCTAACGAATAAATGTTCACCGCAGCGCAACCTTTTGCGACAAAGACACAATAAGTGTAACACTTATGACTTTTCTTGCTAACCCTCTATTGGCTGAGAACCAGTTAGATTTCAAGGTTTGCCTACTTTAGGCTCATGAATTTAATTACCCAAAACTCTGGGGTAGAGGTAGGAGCACACAGTGATGAGCCCCAGAGATATCCACTGTAGGAGGACATCTCTGGGGCAAATCTTGAATCGATGCCTAGCCGGCCCAGCAATCTAGGACTCGCAATCTAGGCCCAGCAATCTAGGCCCAGCCTACTGCCGAACTGCGCAGCGCCTTCTTCAGGTCAGGGGTCAGCACCAAGGTATAGGGGAACGGCGAATTGCCCGTGCCGGTTTTGGTCATCGCGCGCCCGTCGATTCGGCGTGGTGAAAAGTAGGAGTTGGCGTTGACCACCAAATTACCAGCGCTATCCACCGAGAGCTTGGTCACGGCCAAGCTATTGCTTTTGCCAGAGCTGAGAACCGCCGAAACATAGACTGCTGAGGTCATGTTGCCCGTAGCAGGGTCGATTTTGGCTAAAACCGCCACTTTGGGCCCGCCGCCCGCGCCATAGCTCCGCAGCCACGTCTGGGTGGCACCGCTAGAGACCCGTCGAAAGTCTTGGGACGGGGTACCTTGGGTGCCGTCTACGCTAAACACGGCATAGAGGGCTTTGCCGCTCCAAAACAGGCCATAGCCGCGACCATCCGCCCCGGTCACTTCATAGTTGGTTTTGACCCAGCGCTTGCTGGAATTGCTCGTGTCAAAGCTGGCAATAATCGGGTTTTGGTTGATGCTGCTAACCTGCTGAGTGCCAATGTAAATCGTCTGGGTGCCGATTTTGACGCGGGCAGCGCCGGTTGCCGCGATCGCCGCTTCGCTAGAACTGGGTGAAAACTTAGCGGTGGTGGAGACAATCGACGATGGAGCGATGGCGTTGGTGGATGCCGCCCCCGAGATGAAATCGCCAGCATCGACTAAATCGCGCCGCACGCCTTGCAAAATCAGCAAATACTCACCCGTATCGCGGTTTTGGATGATGGTGTTGCCCGCTTGACTGCCGCTGCCTTCAATGAAATTGAGCTGGCTGAAGGTCAATTGCCCCGCCAGTTGGATTGCATCCTGACCGTTGGCAAAATCAGTCACTACATCGGCGCTGGTCAAGGTTGCTCCACCCGTGCCTGGGCCAATCACCACGACATCACGGCCGGCTCCGGTGATGAGGCGATCGCGATCGCCGTTACCCGCCAAACTGTCATTGCCTGCTCCACCGACGAGGACATCGCTGCCTGCACCGCCCAGCAGATTATCATTGCCCGCTTCACCCTTGAGGGTATCGTTGCCCAAACCCCCTTCGAGTCGGTCATTGCCTAGACCGCCCTTGATATTGTCGTTGCCGCCGCCCCCCAACAGGCGATCGCTCCCCCCTAAGCCAGAAATGCGATCGCTGAGCGAGCCGCCCCGCAGCACATCATCCCCGCTGCTGCCAGAACGCGTTTGCACGGTGCGTGTGTTGCTAGACGATGCCGAAAGCTGCTGGGCCGAGCGCACACGCCCAGCGGCTTGAGCGGACTGCAGCGGATCCAATCCGCCACCTGGCATGAACTCGGACGATGAAGACAACAGTGCCCCTGATGAATAAACTGTAGTCTCTAAAGACATGCGGTAAACCTCCAACGTGAGAGAGTAAAACATGGATTGCAATGCAGGTTGCAGCACCCTGAGCCAAACAAACTTTGGATCCAGCCTGGGTCACAAGCTTTTGAGTGAACCGTTGAGACGGGGGCAGGGGGCCTTGCCGCCCAGTCCGCTAGGCATCGCCGTTAGATTCGTGTCTACGGCCTGTCAACTGCGCCAAACTGCGCCAAACTGCGCCCCTTGGTGAGTGGATGCAATCTGCAACGGGAGTTGTCAAGTAATCAGTACTGACCAGTACGTTTGTGGTGAGATGTCGCACAAATGGGGCGATCGCCAGCAGTGACGCCAACAGCGATCGCTAGAGGTGATGCAAAGACGACCACGAGGCGTCAGGAACCATCAGAAGATTTCAGGAACTGTCAGAAAATTTCAAGAACCGCCAGGAACCTCAGGGGCATATCTTTCCGCAGGTCTTAACCCACAGGTCTCTGCCCATGAAACCACCCCAATTGCCGCACAAAATCGCCGCGTTCGATATCTCGCAATGGGTCAAGATTTGCCCCCAAAATGCACTCCAAACTTTGCGAGCTGCGCTGATTGCCCTAACGCTGATTTCCCTAGCTTGATTGCCTTAACGTATGCAACGGCTAACACACCCAATGGGCAACTTGTGGTAGTTCGGCAACGCGTGACTCGCGGTAATGCGTGACTTGTAGTGATGCGCGACTTGCGATAACTCGTGACTGAGCGATAATTCAGGACTTGCAACTGAGCGACACGGCGAGGTCACTCAGGGTAGTGGATGCCATGACAGGCTTAATCCGGAGCCTGTGGGCTACACCCTTGCCATTTTCAGTTTGATTGTCATTCCAGACGATTCGGGATCTCCATAGCGTTCACCAACAGGTTGTGAACAAGGCAGGGCAAAAACCCACGGCGGCGTTTTCACCTATGTTTTCCAAGTTCAGAACGGATCGCTACAGTTAGCGATTGCTAGGGCATTCACGGTGACTAGGCGGAATGATTTAACGCGAAATAATTCAACAGCCATTCAAAAATCAATCAGCACGGTTCAACACAGTCCAACACGATTCAACAAAGTCATGACTCAACAGGATTCAACCGAGCGTGATGACGGTAATGGACGGTAATGACAGTAGTGAAAGCAGTGAAAGTAATGACGAACAACGTGATGACACAGCGTTATGACAGGCAGTTTGATGACGGGCAGTTTGATGACGGGCAGCGTTATGACAAACAACGCCTCCTTTTTAAACCATCGGAAAGGACGACAACATCAGCGCTTTTTCGGAGATTTCTAGGAGGCGCAGTCACAGGGGCCGAGCAGTCGCTCGGTAGAATCCGCCTAACGTTTAAAAATCGGAAACTTGCAGGGTCTTAACGGCGTCTGCATAAAATTTTGCCAGGGTGTAGCGACTGGACTGTAAAACGCTGCGGTGATCGAACCATACAGCTACTACCGTCAGCCGAAAGAAGACTGCGTAGAGAGCATCGGTGAGCGCGATGCGCCAGCGGGGATGCGATCGCCGGATTTGGCGCAGCAGGTCGATTTGAAAGTAGACGTGCTGGGTTTCATCGTGCAAGATTTGCTGGCAAAGCTGCTGCAAGACAGGCGATCGCGTTGCGGCCCCCAAGGCCCGGTAATAGAGGGTGGCGATCAGTTCTGCGGTGAATAACATCATCAGCGCCATTTCTAAGTTCGACAAGCGCCGCAGCCGCCGAAACCAACCGTCTGACCACTGGTGTTTGGCCAGCGGCAGTCCCTGCTGTTTCATAAAGCGGGCCAGATCTCTGGCGTGGCGCTGCTCTTCGCCAATAAATAGCTTGACGACAGGCACCCAGTTGGGATCGTGAATCTGTTCGGCGTAGACCCGCACCACTTTCATCAAATGAGTGCCTTCGGAACTTTCCCCCAACTGAAAGGTTTGGATGGAGCGGGCGATCGCCTGCCGTTCAGCATCGGTTAGGTCATAGGCCGCCTCCCAGGGAATGGGGCGCAACTGCTGGGCATTGGTCATAAAATAGCGCAGCCAGTCTGCGGAACCCGAACGCTGTGAAACCCCGTTATCAATGGCGGTGAGCGGGTGCGGCAGCGAGTGACTCATGGTATCTCCGAGGATGGTGTGCAGCGATCGCGTAGCCCTATAGTCTCTGCCATGTCTCACATGGTCGAGGCGAGTCAGCAAGTCTACCTAAATCTGTTCCAAGCTTGCCAACCAAAGCGGTAAGTCACAGCAGCTACAGCATTACCCATGCCAATTCCTGACGATGGGCTGACCCTCACCGCATCTTCACGATCAATACGATCGACCCAATCGACGTGAAGCGATCGCCCTCGACGGCTCCTGGACTTAAGCTATCGATTGAAAATCGCTCACCGATCTGTCACGCTCAATAGGAAGATGTGGACACGCTATGTTGGCGTCTATACATTTATCCGGCATTCACCCGGCATTCACCCGATTTCGCACCGTTGCGCTTATGAATACGACCCATGGGGCAGGCACCTATCCAGGCACCTATCAGAGTGGCCTCGCCCAAGCCGAGGACGAGCGATCGTTTACAGTTCCGCGATCGCAACCGGCCGAGCGTTGGCCCACCTTCAGCGATATTTTGTCTCGCCTCCACCGTGCTGGCATTTATATCCATGCCGATCAGTTAGCCGAGTTTTTTCTAGTGCATGGCTTACCGGTGAGCTTGCACCATGTCCCTCCCCAACTGCAACAGCGAGCCCTGTTTATCAACGAACATTACCAGGGCGATATGGCTCGCCTAGAGGACGAGTAAACCTTGTATCCTCATGTATCCTCAAGGGTGTACCGTTGCATCTTGTAGTGGCATGAATTTAGATCCCAACCTTCCACTATCCCCTCCCGCTGAACCCGAAGACACCGACCTCACCGCCGAGCAGCACAAGCGCAAAATGCAGCGCCGCAAGGAAGTGCAGGCTCAGCGTTTGGCCGACCGCACCGTGGAAAAAGGGTTAGTGATTGTGCATACGGGCAATGGCAAGGGCAAAACCACAGCCGCCTTGGGGATGGTACTGCGATCGCTAGGGCATGGCCATCGCGTTGCCATCGTCCAGTTTATTAAGGGCGCTTGGGAACCGGCGGAAAAACGCGTGTTTGAGCTATGGCCCGAGCAGCTAGAGTTCCATGCCATGGGGGAAGGTTTTACCTGGGAAACCCAAGATCGCGATCGCGACATTGCCAAAGCTCAAGCGGCCTGGGACAAAGCCATGGGCTTCATCACCAATCCAGCGGTGAAGCTCACCCTGCTCGATGAAGTCAATATTGCCCTTAAGCTCGGCTATCTCCAGGTTGAGCAAGTGTTAGCCGGGCTGGCCCAAAAGCCAGACGACTCCCATGTCATTTTGACCGGGCGGGGTGCACCTGACGCCTTGATCGCCCAAGCCGATCTGGTCACCGAGATGACTTTGATCAAACATCCCTTTAAAGAACAAGGCGTTAAAGCTCAGGCGGGTATTGAATTTTGACCCTACATTTGACCGCGCCATTCCAGAACACTCTTGCCCAGACGATCCGTTTTCCTTTGCCATCTAGCCAGTGAGGTGCGAGGTCATGGCCCCAACCGCCCGCCTGAGAGTCAGCGTTGTTGGTTTATTTGTCGACCGTGACGAGGTGCTGCTGATTCACCAAATGACGCCACCCGAACCCGACTGCTGGGACTTACCTGGCGGTGGTTTGGCCGCAGATGAAACGCTGCTGGATGGTTTATCGCGTGAAGTGCGCGAAGAAACCGGGCTGGAATCGTTTCAAGTCGATCGGCTGCTGACCGTGCTCGAAGACTTTTTTCCTGAAGGTGAGGGAAAACTCCTGCATGCCCTCAATATTGTTTACCAATGCTCGGTTTTGCAACGCCCCGAACGGCTGAGCAGTGATGACCCAGAAATTGGCCCTAACGGCATCCAATGGCTGGCGATCGCCGATCTCACCCCAGAACAGTGCTCAAAACGCAGTTGGCGCGCCCTTCAAGCCGCCGGGTTAATTGAGTGATTGGTTAATTGCCGAGTCTGACCCTGCTTCGTGCGCTGCCCTATAATCAGAAGACTTACAAACGTCCTTTCCACCTGCTGTTTCAGCCTGCTGTTTATACATTGCGGTTTTCGAGATTGAACGTGTCTACTCCCACCGAACTCCTGTGGGCTCTAATCGGCTTGATATTGACCATTGGTGGAACGTTTCTAGAAGCATCCATCACCAACGCCCCGTGGAATTGGGTTTACCAAGGGTTGCAACCGCTTTCCTTGGGCGTGTCTTATCAGGTTGGAGCTGTGCTGCTTGTGGCCTGCTTGGGTGGCAAAAACGCAGCCGTCATTTCCCAAATTGCCTACCTGCTGCTAGGTCTAACGTGGTTTAACGTTTTTACCCAAGGCGGCGGCATCGACTACATCTATCGCCCCAGCTTTGGTTATCTCTTAGGGTTTATCCCCGGCGCTTGGATCTGTGGTCATCTGGCTTTTCGGCTGCCCACCCGGTTAGAGTCGCTGGCGGCTAGCTGCCTTTGCGGATTAGCGGCGGTGCATGTGACGGGTCTGGCCTACGTGATTTTGGCCACGCGTCTGTTTGGCTGGGTGGATGAGGCCAAAACCACAATGCTGGATTTATTCATCAGCTATTCCGTTACCCCCATCCCCGGACAACTCGTTGTCGTGTGCGCAGTTACCGTGCTTTCTTATATCCTGCGTAACCTAATGTTTTATTAACGGATTGAAGCTGGTTTAATTAAATCTGCACCTACCCATTCCTTTCGCCGCGTTACCCTCGCGCCTCCTGTTTATGACGATTAAAAACCGACTGTTTTGGATTGCGGCCTTTGTTGGGCTGATGCTCGATCAGGTCAGCAAGTATTGGGTCGTGCAGGGTATGGAACTCGGGCAGTCGATTCCCCTTTGGGACAATGTCTTCCACCTCACCTATGTCACCAATAAGGGGGCAGCCTTTAGTATGTTTACCGGCGGAGTTTGGTGGCTGCGCTGGCTGTCTCTAGGGGTTAGCTGTGGGCTAATTTTACTGGCCTTATTAGGCCCAGCACTGCCCCGTTGGGAACAGTATGGCTGGGGCTTTGTTTTAGCCGGCGCAATGGGCAACGGGATCGATCGCTTTGCCTCAGGTGAAGTGGTTGATTTCTTAGAATTTCGCCTGATTCGGTTCCCTATTTTTAATATGGCAGACGTGTTCATTAATGTAGGCATCGCCTGTCTGCTATTCGCGATGTTCATTGCGCCATCCTCGACCAAGGGAAAAGGCGATCGCCCTTCCAGCGACTCTTAATTGATCGATTCGGTCAATCCCAATCACCCTTATGTCATAATCGTTAACAGAATTCTCATTCAGCGCGCTAAATTTTTTTGAACCATGAGCACTGAAGTGGTTGATTCCAAAAACGTAGACCGCTATGAATGCGGTGCTTGCGGTTATGTGTACGAGCCTGCTAAAGGCGACGGCAATCGGGTCACGGCGGCCACTCCGTTCGTCGATCTGCCTGCTGACTGGCGTTGTCCGGTTTGCGGGGCCAAGCCTAAGCAATTTAACAACATCGGCCCGGTGGGCAATCCATCTGGTTTTAAAGAGAACCTCCGCTATGGGCTTGGGGTCAATACTTTGACCTCAGGGCAAAAAAACATTCTCATCTTTGGGGCTCTGGCGATCGCATTCCTATTTTTCTTGAGCCTTTACGGTCTTCAGTAAATTAGGCTACTCCGCTGATGGGCTTGAGAGGAGAAGGCTTTTTGAGTATAGGGTTCACCCATCAGCCACCGAGGGTGAGCGGCGGATAATGTCTTCAGGCATGTCCTCAGACATGTCCTCGAATAAAGGTCGTTGTACAGATTTTTCTAATTAGTCCATTCACTGCGCACATTCAAGGCAAATGAATTTAGTGTTGAAACCGTTAAGGCAGCTTCTGATTGTATTCGCGGCCGTGTTGTTTTGCACGGGTTGCACCAAGGCCTTTTTACCGGCCTTGACCATCAACCCGTGGGAAGTGGTACCCCTACCCACGGACGCCACCTTATCGGATGTCGCCTTTATGGACGACACCAATCATGGCTGGTTGGTGGGTAAAAATTCTACGCTGCTAGAAACCACCGATGCGGGCAAAACCTGGGAAGCGCGATCGCTCAACTTGGGTGAACAGCCCTACACCTTCACCTCCGTTAGCTTTGCCGGTAAAGAAGGATGGGTCACCGGGCAACCGGCCATTTTGCTGCACACCGATAATGGTGGGCAGACTTGGGAAAATATTCCCTTAAGCGATCAGCTTCCTGGTTCTCCCAACACCGTGGTTGCCCTTGGCCCTAAATCAGCCGAGATGACAACTAATATTGGTGCCATCTATCGCACTAAAGACGGTGGCAGCACTTGGCAAGCCTTGGTTCAAGAAGCTGTTGGTGTGGTTCGCAACATTGCGCGCTCAGTGGATGGTCAGTATGTAGCCGTATCCGCTCGGGGTAATTTCTACTCCACCTGGAAACCCGGTGAGCAAGCTTGGCAACCTCATAACCGCAATAGCTCTCGCCGTTTGCAAAACATGGGCTTTAGCCCAGAAGGCCAGCTTTGGCTGCTGGCTCGGGGTGGAATTGTGCAGTTCACCGAAAATAGCGATTTTGAAGATTGGCTGGAGCCGATTAATCCAGAATTTGCGACCAGCTGGGGGCTGTTAGATTTGGCTTACCGTACACCCGATGAGGTGTGGGTGGCAGGCGGCAGCGGCAACTTGCTCTGTAGCTTTGATGGCGGTCTAACCTGGCAAAAAGACAAATCTGTAGAAAACGTGCCCTCTAATTTCTATAAAATCGTTTTTGTTAATTCTAACCAAGGATTTATCCTAGGACAGGATGGAGTATTGCTGCGATACCAGCAATCTGCTTAGTATCAACGCTGCGGTTTATGTCACGAGCAACGGCAATTTTTCATTGCTTTAATAGGTTTTAATCCGCCTTCGTTTGCTTGTGACTCACCACACACTCCTTTATCATATGTATTGAGACTTCAGTTGTTTTGGGAGGCATTAAATGGCAGGTACTACTGGAGAACGTCCATTTTCTGACATTGTTACAAGCATTCGGTATTGGGTGATTCACAGCATCACCATACCCGCTCTATTCATCGCAGGCTGGCTCTTTGTCAGCACTGGTTTGGCCTACGACGCCTTTGGCACACCTCGCCCCAACGAGTATTTCACCCAAGAGCGTCAAGAGGTGCCGATTATTGACAATCGGTTTGGTGCGAAGCAAGAGATTGAGCAGTTTATTGGTAAGTAGCTTTAGCTGAAGACTATGACAAGCAACACCCCTAACCAACCCGTTTCATATCCCATTTTCACAGTTCGCTGGCTAGCCGTTCACACCCTAGCCGTTCCTACGGTGTTCTTCTTAGGAGCGATCGCGTCGATGCAATTCATTCAACGATAAGACAAGGAGATATTTGTGGCACCTTCTGACCGCACCACTCAAAATCCTAACAAGCAGCCTGTAGAGCTAAACCGCACCTCTCTTTATCTAGGGTTGCTGTTGATTTTTGTGCTCGGCATTTTGTTCTCCAGCTACTTCTTCAACTAGTTGGATAATTTGGATTGATGTCTCGTCAATCTTTGTCTCGAAGAGTCATTTCTATACACTGGGGAATGTGTTAGCAATGCCCAAAATCGCTGCTCAATCGTTCCCCATACTCTAGTATTTAGGAGGAGTAATTTTAATGTCTGGATCAGGACGAATTCCACTGTGGGTTGTTGCTACAATTGCGGGGCTTGGCGCTCTCAGCGTACTAGGTCTGTTTTTCTATGGCGCATATGCAGGTCTAGGTTCCTCAATCTAGAGCGAGCTAGAGCCAGCAAGATTCAAAGTTTTAAACCCATTGATTGGGTAACTTGGATATCAGTTGGTACTTCTAAAAAAGGCTATCAGACTTAATCTGGTAGCCTTTTTTAATTACTAAGGGTTAACTAAGTGCTAACTAGGTGCTAACTGAGAGAGGCGATCGCCGTACGAACAGCAACCGCCCGATTTTAGACCTAGATCGATCGGCGTTTCTTCTTACTACGGCGCTTCTGGAAAATCCAAAACCCAAAGGCCAGCAGCAGCAGCAGCAGCACGATTTTCGACACCGGCCCCAAATACTCATCCACTAGGGTGTAATTTGCCCCTAGCAAATAGCCTAAGTAGGTCAGCAAGCTCACCCACGCCAAGGTGCCAGCAGTGGAATATAGCAAAAATGGCAGCAGGGGCATCGCACTAAAACCCGCCGGCAGTGAAATCAAGGTGCGCACACCCGGCACCAAGCGACAAAAAAAGACGGCTTTCACACCGTGCCGCTCAAACCAACGCTTAGCTTTATCGATATCGTTGCCGCTGATGCCGAGCCACTTGCCATAGTGGTTGGCCCAACGCTTGAGCCGAGCTTCGCCGACAACTTTACCAATGTAATACCAGGGCAGGGCACCCAGCATTGTGCCAATTACGCCCGCCGCAAGCACTGGAATAAACTCCATCTTGCCCTGAGAAATCGTGAACCCGGCCAAGGGCATGATCAACTCAGAGGGAATGGGCGGAAAGAGATTTTCCAAAAACATCAGTAAGCCAATGCCAAAGTAGCCCAAGGCATTCATGATATTGGTAACCCACTCAGCCATAGTGACTCCGTTTACTAACCCGGTTGCTGAACATTGCTAGGTTCGATAGCGTGCCCTGATCACACGAAATCGGGGCGCTGTTACAACGCCCCGAAAACAATAGAACAATTGGCTTTCTATGTCCCAGAAGTCCAAGAGTTGATGTATTCCAACTGAGCTTCGGTGAGGCTGTCGATGGCGATGCCCATTGCTTGGAGCTTCAGTCGAGCAATTTCTTGATCGACTTCTCTGGGAATCGAATGGAGCCCTGGCGCGAGTTTGCCTTGGTTTTTAACCAGATACTCGCAGGCAAGAGCCTGATTGGCAAAACTCATGTCCATCACAGCGCTAGGATGCCCTTCGGCGGCCGCTAGGTTGATCAGGCGTCCTTCACCCAAAACCACCACCGATTTGCCGGTGGACAGCTTGTACTCTTCGGTGAATGGACGAACAGTTTTTACTTCAGAAGCCAGTTCGCTGAGTGCTTTCAGGTCAATTTCGATGTCGAAGTGACCGGAGTTGCACACGATCGCTCCATCTTTCATCGCTTCAAAGTGCTCTTTGCGGATGACGTGCT
>DATNOW010000225.1:0-4791 GCA_036703515.1 Chroococcidiopsis sp. | reverse complement strand
TTTTCGAGGATGGGAATGGCGTATTGCCCGATTAGGCCCTGGAGGAAACCGGCAGGGCGCAGGATCGTGTAGTTTAAGCCTGACTCGGCCAAAAACAGCTCGGTGCAGCGCTTGATATCCATCAGTGGCACGTTGGGATAGCTTTCGGCATCCAGGATGGAGAAGAAAATGTAGCGATCGACTCCTGCTGCTTTTGCAGCTTGGATGAGAGCCACTTTGCCCTCCCAATCGACTTGGCGAATCCTGAGAGAGTCGGTAGCCCGAGTTGTCGCCGCGTCAATCACGGCAGTGACGCCGGCCAAAGCGGGTGTGAGCGTCTCTGGCGCGCAAATGTCGCCTAAGACTAGCTCTGCGCCCCATTCTTTAAGAAAGGCCGCCTTTTTGGCACTCCGCACCAAGCAGCGCACCTCGTAACCCTCATCTAATGCACGACGAGTGATCTGCCGTCCGAGTGTACCAGTAGCGCCGACAACTAATATGCTCATGAGGGATTCGTTCAATAAAATGAGAGATTGTTAACTTTCCATAAGATACACTCTAATATTCTTGCGATCGCCTTTGCAATTGATCCGTTGATGAATCCTTTGCGCGATCGCGCAATCTGCCGCTGAAATCTACGCCAAATGGCGCTGAAATTTATGCTAAAACGTCTACGCCGTCCGCATTACGGACGGCGTAGACGTTCCCATGGTGGGGTAAAGACTGTTTTAAGAATGTCTTTCGACGGGTTTACTCTTCGCCGCCTTGGAGTCTGAGCAGCAAAAATCCGACGCTTAAGCCGACTAAAACAAGGGTGCCAAGCATTACTGCTACGTTAAAAATTTCGCCGCCCATAATAATTAAGGTTTCCTCCCTAGTAGATTCAAGAACTGGTCGGGCGATCGCGCGCACCGAAGCCCAGCATAATTTGAAATCGAAATGTGACCAGCGCAAGACTCGGATGAAAGCCTGCATAAAGTATTCTAAAGCAGTTTGGCGTCAGAACTGGCTTGTTCTTGGGGAGCGGCTCAACCGAATGCAGGCATATCCTTAACAATCAGTTACGGCTAGTGACTGATTATGGGGGACATTCCTTGTCACAATGGTGAAAGCGCTTACTTAGGATCATGGATTAATAACCTGAGATTCTTGGGTAAGGGCGCACTACTGTGCGCCCCCATGCCTCCTACCTCTATAGAGAACTTGACTGATAGGAATTTTTGAATTCGCGATCCTTAGCAATGTTGAAGCGGTAGGCGATCTCCCTCTGGGAGCGTTACACGAATGCCCTGAGCATCGTTGCCCTGTCTACACCGGACTTGCAACCTACCCACTGTTGACGCCGCCTGCCATCGCTATGCCAATTAAGCCATCGCAAATCCTGGACATTCTCAATACCAAACGAGACGAATTTTCTAGCTTTAATCGAGAGGCCCTGCGCGATTTAGAGAAGTATCGCCATGCCTGGATTGAGTTGGCCAATCTGAGCGACGATGCGTGGGATGCCAAGCTGTTAAAGCACCCTGATCTCAAGGGTGCGCGGCCCCTAGAGCCATTGAGCAAGGCCACCGAGGGGCTAGTGCCCTTTAACCTCACCTGGCAAAGCCGTGAGCAGAGCTTGGCCTGGGTGCGCGATCGCCTCATGGGGATCACGACCTTTGCCGTCGATGGTTCGCAGATTTACCCCAGCAAAGATCTGTCGATCCCGATTGCGCTGGTGCAAATCGGCTGGTTTGAAAACCCCCATCTGCCGACGGGTGGCTACGAAAAAGACATTCGCCTGGATGTGCTCACCCCGCAAGATTTGAAGGTGGGGCACAGCGGTGAGCCGGTTGACCGCAAGGTCAGCATGCGCCGGTTTCAGATGGAAACGGAGCGCCTGGTTGAGTATATGGAGGCCCACGCCAACGCCCAAGATGTGCTGGTGTTGATGGATGGCTCGCTGGTGGCTACCTTTGCCGAAGCCTTTGATGCCGAAAGCCGCAAGATTTATGTAGAAAGCCTGATCCGGTTGCTGCACACCAGCCAAACGCAGCGGGTGCCCTTGGTGGCCTACGTCGATACCACCTATGCGCAAGACCTATCGGTGATGCTGCGCCAGCTCAAAAAGCTGCCCGATTCGCAGACCATCCATGATGCGCAACTGGTCAACCCGGCGATGCAGTGGGGCGATCGCACAGCGCTGTTTCGCTGTAGCCGCGAGGGCATTTTGGCCGACTATGGGGCGCAGGCTGACCAGGTCATCTTTACCTATCTCAAAACCACCACCGATGGCTATCCGGCTCGGCTCGAAATGCCGCTGTGGCTCTATGAAGAAGGGCTATGCGATCGCATCATCGACTGGGTCAGGGGCGAGGTGATTGTGGGCAGTGGCTATCCCTACGTGATTGAAACAGCGGATCAAACGGCCGTGCTGCAAAGCGATGATCGCCAAATGTTTTACAAAATCTTGCAAGACTGGACCGATCGCCATAACCTCAACCTGCGGTTTTCGCGCAAGATGGTCAGCAAGGTTCGCCGCCGATAGCCGCCCAATAGCTGCCCAATAGCTGCCCAATAGCTGCCCGATAGCCGCCAATGTCTACTTTTTTCCAATTTGAAGCCGACTTTGTCGAGACGCTGCGCTGCATCCCAATGGTGGTGCGCTTCAAGCTCGATACTTGTGGCATCAAGCTGAAGCTCCAGGCGTGGCATCAACTGTCGCCAGGCGATCGCCAAGCCTTGGCCACCTTACCCTGCACCACCGCTGCTGAGATCGCGCACTACCAAACGTTTTTGCAGCAGCGCCTGCTCGACTGCACGGGCGCAATGGGCGGCACGCTGCCGATCGATCCCCAGCCGCCATGGCTGGATGCCGCAACGATTCCCGCTGAGCTTGACCAGGCAATTCAGGCCCTAGGCGTTGCCTTGAATCAGCCTTCAAATCAGCCTTCAAGTCAGCCATTGAATCAATCGTTGAATCTAGTCCAGTGGGCTGCGCTTACCCCGCTCCAGCGCTTTGCCTTGCTCAAGCTGAGCCGACCGGGGCACGAAAACCGCAACCTGCTGCCTGCGCTCAAGGAATTTGGGCTGATCTAGCGATCGCCGCTTCATCAAGACTTCATCCAACAGCCACGATTGATAAAAATTTCATCAAGTCTTGCTGGCATCCCAGTATTTTCACGGATAGCGGGTTGCGAGACTTCAGGGAGATCTGTAGTCTAAAGGCTTTAGGATTGTGGATTTGATATAGCCAGATCTTGGTGATTGATAGGATTTGAAAGTGCGGCTCTATACCCCCGTTAAAAACTTTCAAAATAAAGAATCATAGATTCAATAACCTGCGATTTTGGGGCACAGACATATACCTCTAGCCCTCAACTGAGCGCCTGGTTAATGTTTTTATCTACCCTACAACTACCCATTAGAGTGAGAACGTCTCTAGGAGAATTTAGCTCCTCAAAAGTGTGCTTTTAAACTCTGACAGCTATTTTATCAGCCGTCGTCAAAATAGCCATAGTTCAAACAATCCAATTGTTCCTGAGAGTCGTTATTTAGAGTGTAAAACACTGTAGCGATCGCCTGAGCGCGGTGACTTGTCACGGCCGCCCTATTGCTATCTCAATAGGCGGAAATGCCCTTTTTTTAACTCCAGCGGCTTCGCTTTATAGAATCCATTGCACACCAATTGCCAGCTACTTTGAGTGCAAGTTTCAGCATCACTGTTGGCGCAATTTTTCCCTCCTGGCAAGATATTAAATCGTCGCCATTGCCCTGATCTCCGCAGTTCCCATTAACCGTTTAACGCAGTCAGATTTGGAATTGGAAAAACATGTTTTTGAGCATCAATCCTTTGAGCGTCAATACATTGTCCGACCCGCCCTTTTTTCCCGTTCCCAATGTCACCGCTAGCCCCATCCCCCAAGTCAACGGCTCGACGATGCCCCTTGTCGGTCTGATCGATACGGCGATATCGCCCGATTTTCTCGGTGCACCGCTGCCATCACGCCGGGAATGCAGCGCTGGAGCGCAGTCTAGCAACATTCTGAGTGACAAAATTGGAGTGGGCGATCGCCCCACCCATGGCGATCGCATGCTCCAACTGCTGCAACCGCTGGGAACAGTCGGTATTTCTACGGTGTGGCTGGGGGCCACGGTGGGTTCAGGGCGATGGGCGGAGTCGCTAGCAGAGTTTGTCGCCGCTGTGGAGGCGCGGGGTTGCTCCCCGGCGGTCATCAACCTCAGTTTTGATCTGATTTGGCGCTATCCGGATGGGCGCATTCGTCCACGGCAGGGACTGAGCCCAGCCGAATATCGGGCGATCGCCCAAGCCCAGCGGGCGGGTGTAGTGTTGGTGGTGGCGGCGGGCAATGATGGCGGTGGGCTGACGGGCTTAGCCCAGGCGGCAGCGCAGTTTGACAATATTTGCGTGGTGGGTGCAGCCGAGGGCAATGCGATCGCCCCCTATTCCAGCCGGGGAGTGCATCTCAGTATCTTGGCAGAGGGCACAGCCGAGGGGCACAGCGGCACCTCGATTGCGGCTGCGCGGGTAAGTGCGGCGGTGGCCCAACTGTGGGCGGCCAATTCGGCGTTGAGCTATCGCCAAGTGCTGCACATCCTCAGGGCTACCGCGACCCCATGCCCCAATGGCCCTGATGGCAGTGATACCAGTGATGGCAGTGATAACAGTTATGGTAGTGATGGCAGCGGCGATGGCGCGATCGCGGCCTCACCCCTGAGAGCATTCACGCGCCCCGTCGGACACCTCAACCTCAGCGCTGCCCTCAGCCAGGCGATCGCCCCGACACTACACCTGCGGCACTGGGCCCACCT
>DATNOW010000224.1:0-3234 GCA_036703515.1 Chroococcidiopsis sp. | reverse complement strand
AACCCCAGCGACCTGCTCAACGGTTCCGTCAGCGATCGCGACATCATCAACCCGACCAATCAAGGCTAGGTCTGAATCGCTGTTGGGTCGCTGTTGAATCCCTGTTGAGTCTCGGTTGAGTCCTGTCGGCGGCTTAGACCGGCATCAGATTTGTCTCCTCAGAGGCTGAGATGAGACGCTGACATTGATACTGACATTAGTAAAGGAGCCCTGGAGCGATCGCTCCAGGGCTCCTTTGCTGTATGGCTGCACGGTGGCGCGCAAATGACAGGATATTTGCTATGGATATTTGCTATAAATATCTGGATAAATAACTGACTAAATAGCGGGCTAAATCTCCGAATCACAGAGTGCAAACCCAGCCTACGCTAGGCAGTGGGCAGGGAATAAGACATTAATTTCCATAAAGGCAGCGCCCATTTCTCGATATGCTGCTAGATTTTATTCAGTTGGTGCGCCCAGTTTTGAGTTTTGCGTGGGCAATATAGTGTCCAAGATCGGCAGATTTTGCGATCGCCTCTACAGCTCAAATACCTATCCAATAGCTGCACAATTCAATATCCACTAAGGATCCACGTTTAAATATCCACAATTAAATAGCCGCAGAATTAAATATCCACAGATCGCATACTGATAGTTTCAATACCCACCGATAAAATTCCCTGCATCTCATCACCCCAATCCTCATCCCCAATCATCTCCGCAGACGCATTGATTTAACGAGCGCCCTTATGTCTGAAAACGTCATGTCTGAAAACGCCACGTCTGAACATGTCAGCCAGAATCGGACAGCCGCAGTCCACCCGTCTGAGCAGGATAGTGCGCCAGTCGCTCACGAAAGCCGCCTCTCCTCGATGACTGACGCCGGTGAGTTTACGGTTGAGGCCTATGCCGATCGTCTGATGGACGAGCTGTTTTCGGATCTAGAGCGCGCTATGGATCGCGGTGCGAATTTGCCCGTTGCGCCCGTTAAACCGCAGCCAGCGGCCGAATCGCTGCCCCTGCTTGAGTCGCTGCCCTCCCCCCTAGCGGCGGCTATTTCTGCTGCTATCTCTGCCCCTGTGGCGACGTCAGAGTCTGAGATGGCCTCTGATTTGGCGACCGCATCGGCGCAGTCTGGCCCAGCGATCGCCGAGATGCCGCTCACCGAAGAGCCCGCCATCGATCACCTGCTGCCAGCCGCTGAACCCGAAGCAGAACGGCGCTGGGGATTTGGTAAATCCTTTGATTCGCTGTTGATGATGGTCACCTATGCCTCGCTGCTGGCGGCAGGCGTCATCTGGCTGGTGCTCAAAAATGCCGAGCAGCGGGTTGCGCCTGTGGCCTCTGCACCTGTGGCGGCCTCTCCCTCAATCGCGCCCGAAGACACCCAGTTTTTAGACTACGTGCAGCGATCGCTCACCGCAATTGACCGTCGGGCGGATGCGAGCCGCCAAGTGGCCACGGCCGCTGGGCAGGTTCCCAATGGCGCACTCCCCAGTGGGGCGCTACCCAACATCGCGGTGGGCAGCAGCCCGCTAGCGCCAGGCAGTTTGGCCAATGGTGCTAATGGTGCTGCCCCTGAGCGGGTTTATATCCCGGTTTATCAGCCGCCCCAAGCCCTTGCGCCTACTAATGCGACCGGGTTGCCATCCGTGGCCCCAGCCGTTCCTACGGTGCCCGGTGCCCCCGTTGCCGCTGCGCCCGCAATCACCGCCCCCAATATTGCCAACTCTGCTACCCATGTTTTGGTGGGCTTGCTAGAACAAGGCGATCGCTCGGCAGCATTGTTTGAAGTCAACAATACCGTGCAGCGGATTAACCTGGGTGAAGCCATTGGCTCTAGCGGCTGGACGCTCGTGGCCGTGCAAAACAACGAGGCGATTGTGCGTCGCAACGGTGAGGTGCGCTCGGTCTATGTCGGACAACAGTTCTAGGTTTGCCGCCCTTAGCGTTGCCAATGAAAGAAACCCCAAAATTTGTTCAATTCATGTTCTTTAGCGAATAATGAATGCTCAAAATTCGCTCGTGCGAATTTCAGCGTTAAGCCCCATAAACGATATTCTGGGTTGAGCGGGGTTGATGGCCACGTTGATGGACAACGCTCGTCCAACCCAATGTTGACTCGCCTAATGGGATTTGATCGCTATGAAATTTTGCAAGGTCGCCGATATTCAAGATTGGCAAAACGAGGAATTTCCCAAAATCGAGTCGATCTTGCACTCGACCAGTCGGGGGCGTAAAGCGTGGGAGTTTATCCACGTTTACTATGGGCTGCAAGAGCTTGGCTTGCTCAACGGGCAGTCGCGGGCGCTGGGCTTAGGCGTTGGGCATGAACCGCTGGTGTTTGCGCTGTCGAATGTCTGCGGGGCGGTTGTCGCGACCGACCTGTATGAATCGCAAAACTGGTCAACGGCGGCGATGAAAACGAATGAGGTTTACGACAAAAGCCCATTCCCGTTTGAGCGCGATCGCCTCACCGTCCAACATATGGACATGACCCAAATCGACTTTCCCGACAACAGCTTTGACTTTATCTGGAGCTGCTGCGCGATCGAACACGTCAACAGCTTCAAAGATCTGCATAAGGTTTACGAAGAAATCCATCGCGTGCTCAAGCCGGGGGGCGTCGCCGCTTTGACGACCGAATATAACCCCACCGATCTGCACAGCTATGAGCCCAACATGCTGTTTACCGATCGCTATTGGATTGATCGCTGGTTTACGGGTGAAAACCCTCTTGTGCAAGGCTTTGAGCTGCTCGACCCGATCGATTATTCGATTGCGCCGCTGCCTGAAAACGAGCCCCTGCCGCGCAACACTTCGCGCCACGTGGTGCAGGCCTACGTCAAAGATATTATCCTCAGCAGCATTGCCTTTTTTATTCGCAAAGCCGGCGACTTTAGCCGCCCCTATGACGATCAGTGGCTAGAGCCCGACTGGCGCGACTATTTGGCCGCCTGTGATGCTAACCGCGCCAAACAGTTTGCCCAAGCCGAGGCCTTGCTGAAGCCGTTGGTCGATGACGACAAGGTGACTGTACGGCTGCGCGTTGCGGCCATGCGTCGGCTCGCTGATGCCCTCGATGGGCAAGGCAAAACCAGTGAAATTCCAGGTTTAGCCAAAACCTTCATGCAATATTACGACCAGGCTAGCTGCAGCGACCACCTGATGTCGATCACCAATTCATTTAAGCGGGCCGGACTGTGGGACGATGCCCAGCGCATCTATGAACGGGTGGAGCAGCTACCAGGC
>DATNOW010000223.1:0-7942 GCA_036703515.1 Chroococcidiopsis sp. | reverse complement strand
CTTTAGAACGATCGTGGCCAACCTGCCCGGTGCGGTGTATCGCGGCACCCACAGCCTGGAATGGGAAGATGAGTTTATGAGTGCGGCGATCGCAGACATCACCGGGTATCCCGTCACCGACTTTTTGCCGCTGGGCGATCGCACCTTTGGCAGCATCGTCTACCCGCCCGATCGCGAGCGGATGTACAACGAAGAAGATGAAGCCCTCCGGGCCCAGCGTCCTTTTACCTTGGAATATCGGATCGTCTGCGCCGATGGCAGCATCCGCTGGGTGCAGGAAAAAGGGCAGGGCACCTTTAGCGAAACCGGCGAGCTGCGCTGGGTGGATGGCGTGATCTTTGATGTAACCGAGCGCAAAACCGCTGAGGCCGCCCTGCGCGCCAGCCTCAACCAACTGGCGATCGCCAACCAAGAAATTACTCAGCTCAACAAGCGCCTCCAGCGCGAAAACCTGCGGATGTCGGCCGCCCTCGAAATCACCCGCCAGCTGCAGCAGTTTCTGTTGCCCAACGACTCCGAACTCCAAGAAATCCGCGATCTCGAAATCGTTGGCTTCATGCAGCCCGCCGATGAAGTTGGGGGCGACTACTACGACGTGCTACAGCACAACGGGCGCGTCAAAATTGGCATTGGCGATGTCAGCGGCCACGGCTTAGAGAGCGGCGTGGTGATGCTGATGGTGCAAACCGCTGTCCGCACCCTGTTGGTTAACGATGAAATTGACCCCACCCGATTTCTCAATGCTCTCAACCGCACCCTCTACCACAACATCCAGCGGATGAGCGCCGACCACCACGTTACCCTGACCCTGCTCGACTACCAGCACGGCACCCTGCGTCTCAGCGGCCAGCATGAAGACGTGCTGCTGGTGCGTAACGGCACCGTCGAACGGATCGATACGCTGAATCTGGGTGTACCGCTTGGGCTAGAACCCAACATTGCCGCGTTTGTCGAGTATTACGACATCCATCTGGAGCAGGGGGATGGCGTCGTGCTCTACACCGATGGCATTACCGATGCCGAAAACAGTGACCGGCAGCGCTATGGTCTAGACCGTTTGTGCGCTGTGATTGGGCAACACTGGGGGCGATCGCCCAAGGTCGTGCAGCAGGCGATTATTGGCGACGTGATGCGGCACATTGGCGACCGCAAAATTGAAGACGACATTACTCTGCTCATTCTCCAGCAAAAATAGCGCACTAGAAGGCACCATGGCTGAATACACTGAAGACACAGTGGGCAACACCATTCAAAACTTTGGCGACTTCAGCACCGATCTGCCGGTGGGTGAAGGCTATCTGGCGATCGCCCTGGCCCCCGGTTCCGCTGCCCATAACCCCCACTGGCAAGCCAACAGCCTCTCGGCTGATTTTATCGCCAGCTATTTTGCCAACTTTTTCCCTAGAGACGGGCAGTTTCAACCGCCGGATATGGCCTGTGCGCTGTCTTCAACCGTCGATGTCCGCACCGAAATCAAAAGCGCCATTAGCTATGTCGCCAATGAGCTGCTGGAAAATTCGATGAAATTTTGTGATCCCACCGTCAAGCACCCCATCAGCCTCAGCGTCTATCTCTGCCCCGATCGGCTCGTGTTTTGTGCTACTAATACCATTCCCCCCCCAGCGGTGCCGCCCTTCCAGGCTTATATTCAAGACCTGATTGCGGGCGATCCGTCCACCCAACTGATCCACCAGCTTGAGCGAAACGCTGCCGCCCCAACCGACAGCATTTCTAAACTGGGGCTGTTAACGATTATCAATGACTACCATGCCAAAGTCGGGTGGAAATTTGAAGTCCTGCCCGCCTGCCTGCTGGACTCACCCGCCAATTCCTCAGTTGTCGCCGTCACGACCATTGTGCAACTGCCGATATAGGTACCTGCCTGTATCGGCACCAACCGATATCGGCACGAACAAAACACCCCTATCGCTCGCCCCCAGGCGTTAGGACAGGTTATGGGATTAGGGGATGCTGCTGTCACCGCCTCTAATTGGCAGATTCGGCCATTTCAAGGCGCAACCGCTGGCGCTGTAAGCAGGCGATCGCTTCCTCCATTTCCACCTGATGAAAGTCGATATAAAACCGGCTGACACTGAGAAAATTAGGCGGCGTGGCTAAAATTACAACGCGATCGCACCAGCGTTTGAGTTCGTTGAGCAGCGGCTCGGGCGCAACCGGCGCGCAGATCAGCAGTGCTGCCGGGCGTTTCGCCAACAGCGAGCGGGCGGCCACCGCCATGGTCATGCCCGTGGCGATACCGTCATCCACCAAAATGGCGATCGCTCCCTCCGGGCTAACGGGTGCATAGACTGCATTAAACTGCGCCTGCTGCTGTTTGGCCTTGCTTTGGGCCTGACTCAAGGCCGTGCGCCAGTTCCCCAAGCTCGATCGCACCAGGCTCGCCTGCCGCGAACGAATCACATAGCCATCAGCCGTCACCGCGCCAATCGCCAGTTCGGGATTATCGGGGCGCGTCACCTTTTTGGCCACAACCAAGTCAAGCGGGCAACCCAGTCGTTGGCTGATCGGTTCAGCCACGGGCAAGCCCCCCTTCGGCAGCGCATAGACGACTGGGGTAGCGGTGGGTGTAACCGTGAGAGAATGCAGTTCAGCGGCGATCGCCTCTGCCAGTTGCAGGCCTGCATCGTGGCGATCGCGAAACAAAATCGATGGGTAAACCATAGCTCCCTCCAGCAGATTGCGGTGGGACTATCTCTATGATGACTGATTTTAGGCTTACCGTGCGTCTAACGTGAGATTGCTGTGACTGTTAGGGAGAATGCATCTAAGATTGCATGTTTCGGGGCGATCGCGGTCGGCAGGGCGAGCCAACGCAGATATGACCGGCCGGGAGGCTACCAAACACGCTGCTGCGCGCCCCCACGACTGTATTAGAGCCAATCTGCACACCCGGCCCCACAAAACAGTCGGTGGCAATCCAGACGCCATTGCCCAGCTCGATGGGGGCCGTTTTTAAGCCAAAGCACGGGTCTTGGACATCGTGGCTGCCCGTGCAGAGGTAGCTTTTTTGGGAAATCACGCAGTGTTGACCGAGCTGGATGCGATCGAGGCTATAGAGCACCACATCGTCACCAATCCAGCAATGGTCTCCGATTTCGACCTTCCAAGGGTAGGTAAACCGGGCGGTCGGGCGAATCACCACGCCTTTGCCAATCTGCGCACCAAACCACTTGAGCAGCGCAATGCGAATGCCGTGGGCACTGTGGGGGCTAACCGGAAAGGCGATCGCCTGCACCAACCACCACAGCAAGACATACCACCCCGGACGACCGCGGTCAAACCAGCTCTGGTCATAGCGACTCAAGTCAACCCAGGCAGGCGCGGTCATATCGGGAGGGTCAGCAGGCGTGTTCATGACAAACAGGCAAAACAGGAAAAACGGGCAGAATCAGCAGTAATGCTCAGAACCGGCAGGCGCATTAAGCGTTAACTCTAAGAGTGTGCAGGCTAAGAGTGTGCAGACTAGGAATTCACAGACGAGGAAGAAACGACATCCGATCGTGATGCGTTTTCTGCATTCGCCCCGGTGCCATTGGTTCCAGCGGGCGATGCTCCTGTGCTAGATGGCAGTGCGGCGTCCTTGGGGGCGGCGACCACATTTAAGCGGCCATCAAACTTCATCAGCTCATACAGCTTCACACCAATTTGGTATTCATACTGACTGAGCAAACGGCCATAGACATAGCCGGGACGTCCATCCAAAAAGCCGAGGCGGAGGATGTAAAACAGCACAAACCGCAGCAGGGGCTTGAAGGGCAAACGCACCCAAATTTTCTTGAGGAAGCGCTTGCGCTGCACCGAGTCGCCAAACAGATTTGCGCCAATGGTGCCATCTTCAGCCATGCCCATCAGCAAGTTGTAATAGACCCGCGCCTCCCAGTTGGAATAGCGATTGTGCCGCTCCAACCAGTGAAACAAGTCGCGGAAATCGATGTGGTCCATATCGTTTTTGAGATAGCCCACCTTGCCTTGCAGCACGACATGCTCGTGCACTTCGTTGTCGCCGGTATTGCGGATGCCCTCGGTGCCCAAATTTTCGTAGCGCCCTTGCTGATGGCGGAACAACCGCAGGTTCCAATCAGGGTACTTACCACCGTGGCGAATCCACTTGCCCAGAAAATACACGCGGCGGTTGATGTAGTAACCGGCAAACTCAGGATTTTGGATGACTTCGGCAATCTCATTCCAAGATGCTTCAGTGATGCGCTCGTCGCAGTCTACAATTAACACCCACTCATTGCGAAACGGCAGGTTTTCCAGCGACCAGTTTTTCTTCTTGGGGTAGCTGCCGTTAAAGTGAAACTGAACGACGTGCGCTCCATACTGCTCAGCAATTTCAGCGGTGCGATCGCCACTTTGAGAATCAACCACAAAGATTTCATCGGCTCTAGAAACGCTCGTCAAACAAGCAGGCAAATTTTCCTGCTCATTCTTAGCAGGAATTAAAACGGAAACCGGAATCTTGTTAGGTGTGGAAGTCATAGGGTGTCGGTTTAGGAGGGAGGTTAACAAGGGAACATCAAGCTAGGGACAAACTAGCTTTGAGGCTGCCGTTTTTGCCACTTTGGAGTAAAAAGCATTCCCTGAATTGCTGTTTTTAAATAGCCAATCTGCCCGTAGGCATAGACAAAATTGTCAAACCGTTGCGCCGGATCGCGGAGATATTTGCAAGAGCGATAGAGTCCACGCAAAAATCTCTCCCCGCCTCGTTGAAGCTGACCCAGCCCAGCCCGACCGGCTAACTGCTCGCGGTAGCACTCACTTATTCCCTGCCACCAGCCTCGGCTCAGAAACCAAGAGGGCTGGACACGCTCTGGAGAAACATTATGGGCAACCAAGGCATCCGGCAAATAGGCAACCTGCCAGCCTTGTTTTAGAGCCAGTTCGGTCATGTGCAGCTCTTCGTTAGAAAGCAAGTTTTTGCCAACCCGTCCAAGGTTAACATCAAAGCCACCTACCTCGTCTAGGAAAGTCCGTCGAAGGGAATAGTTGAGCCCTCTCGGGGTCAACCCAGGGCGGTCAATGTAGACAACGGCACTGCCCAAATCATAGAGCCCTAAATTGCCTGCGAGCCCGTCTGATAGCCACCGGGGCGGTGACATATCGGGAGCCCACAGGAGGGTGACTTTGCCGCCTGCGATCGCCAGTTTATCGTTGGCGAGATAGGCGTTGTGTAACACCGTCAGCCAAGACCGACTAGCCACCGCATCATCGTCGAGATAGGCCAAAATTGGCGCTTTAGACGTGATTGCGCCTGTATTGCGGGCTACAGAGAGACCGGTCACCGGCTCGTAGATATAGCGTAGACGTGGATTAGAGAGACGCGCCTCAACGATTTCGCGAGTGCGATCGGTGGACGCATTATCGACCACAATGACTTCAAATTCGTCTGGAAAATCTTGCTCTAGCAGGCTATCGATCGCCGCACCAAGATATTGCTCTCGGTTGTGGGTACAGATAATGGCAGAAATCCGTGGGTCGGACATGCTGTTACGTCTCAGGTGACTGGTTCGATCTTAGAACGAGTAGATTAAACGCGTTGCTATAGAGCTACACCCTATTTACCCCTTATTTAGCCCATAAACCTGTAAAAACCTCATCAACTTTATGTAAAGAAACTGCGATGAATAGTAAATGTGCGGAAGACAACAAAGTGGAAATGCTATTATTTATTTCCTTTTTTGAGAATAAAAATAGCCTGTTGTGCTTGCATCCCTAGGTGTGTAGCGATCGCTACCTCGGTCTCAGTACCCTAATTTTGCGGCCTTATTTGTGCCCTTACTTGTGCCCTTACTTGTGCCCTTACTTGTGCCCTTGTTTTGCGTCCTAATTTGCGTCCTAATTTGCGCCCTCAAGCCAGCTTTGATCCTATCTAGTCGATTTCCTGATTGGTTTTTAGGGGGTGGGCAATAGGTCGTGCCAGACTCCAGATCCTTAGCGCCTTGGCTGTCGGTCAGACCTGCCAGAACCTGTTTTCAACGCTGTTACTGGCCACTGGCAATATCGCGGTGGAAGGTAATCAACGACTGGGCAAAGGTGTTGAGCTGTCCTTCCAAATCGCGCTGTTGACCCAGCAGTTGACGCAGCTTTTGGTAGCGGGCGATCGCCAGGCCCACATTGGGCACCTGCTCGGCCGGGCAGGGACGCGACCATAGCTGGCCATCGGCATCTAGCCCACACAGTCGATAGTCAGCCCGCACGGCATTAGCAGGCGTAGCGTTGAGGGAAATATTGCTCTCCGCAGCGGTGGCGGGCTGTCGGCAAATCTCTTCGACATATTCCATCAGCCGATCGATCTCGGCATGGCGCAGAGTGGCCGCCCCAGAATAGGCCGGTTCGGCAGACTGAGACTCTAACCAACCATCAATCACAGGCCCTTCAAGGTACAAGTCTTGGATCGACAAACGCACCCGCTGGAGCTCTTTGTGCCAAGCCGAAACAATGGTTTCTAGCTCTTTGAGCAGCCCCAAGACAAATTCTGGGTTGGTGACATGGCGGCTGTTGCTAAAGTCAGGCAGCTTAAACTTGGGTAGCTCAAAGGGCTGAGCCGCGCTGTCGCGTTTGGGAAATGGGCGGGCCGAGGCAGCGGCTGGCGAATGCACTGATGTTTGGTAAGGGGCAGCGTGGAGGGCATTTGCCGGGCTATTTGCCGGGGCACTTTGGGGGGCGTGCAGGCTGAGAGAAGGGGCGATCGCTCTATTGTCTTCATTCACCGGGGGCGCAGCGGGTTTCGCCGCATTCACCACCGGGACCGAGTTTGCGCCAGGCTTCGCAGCAGATTTTGCGGTAAATTTGGTAGCCGAGTGAGCGGCAGGTTTAGCGGCAGACCTGACCACAGATTTAGCAGCAGGTTTAGCGGCAGGTTTGGTAGCGGTTACCCGAGCGGTTGCCCTGCCAGTTGTTCCGCCAGTCGTTCCGCCAGTCGTTCCACCAGTGGCCAGAGTTGGGGAAATCACCGGGGCGATCGCGATCTCCGTCTTCAAGGGCGCGAAAGCGGGCAGATCGAGTTTGGGCGAGGCTGTCGCTGTCGCTGTAGCCATAGTCCTAGCCGTAGATATAGCCGCAGCCGCAGATATAGCCGTAGCCTCATCCATTGCTCCAGAATCAGCCGTCGCCAGAGAGCTAGCAGGAGCCGAAACGGTAAACGAAATTGAGCCTTTAGCCGAGCCAGCGCGACGATTTAAGGCGGCTCGCTGAGCATCGATTTGAGGGCTGATTTGGCTCAGCGTTGCTTCAATGCGCTGGAGATTCGGGTTCATAAGGGCCTCAAGTCTAAGCAAAGACTGAATTAACGTTAGATTGCGGCGTTGACGATCCGGCGCGATCGCGACACGACGAACTCGGACACGACAAACTCGGACATGACAAACTCAGAATAGTAGCGTTGCTCAAATTGTAAAAGTGCTGCGCAGTATAGAAATGTATAAAAACATGTACAAGAATACTTCTGCGCTTTCGGTGAGTTGGCTGCGATCGCTAGGCGACTTTTCACCCCAAGCTCACCGATTTGATCAAATTCACGATTTTTTGAGCGAATGCGGCTAATGGTTTACCTCTAACGGTTTAATTGTGCATCAGATAGCGGAAACTCGAACAAGGATTTTTGGCGAGACGCCCAACCCAAGCTTTAATGCCCCCTGAGACCCCCTAACAGACTCGCCGCAAAAAATCACTGGCTCATTGATTCCCCCCTTTACCCTTCTGTGCCCAGTCGCGTTTGCAATGCAGGCAAGATGCCTGCACCACCTCTTTCCCCCTCTCTCCCTCTCTCCCTCCCCATGCCCCCAAACCCTCATCCCAAACCTCCGCTGATTTTAGTCACCGGCCCGTCTCGATCTGGCAAAAGCGAATGGGCGGAGTGGTTAGCCAATCACTCCCACAAGCCCGTCACTTATGTAGCCACAGCCGCGATCGCCCCCGA
>DATNOW010000222.1:0-8628 GCA_036703515.1 Chroococcidiopsis sp. | reverse complement strand
CTATGGCGATCTGCCCCCACAATCAACCGCAACCTTCGCACAGGTGCTTTATCTACTACCAGCCGGCGAAGCAACCGATGACGACTGGTCATGCAAAGGCGTATACCTACCCAACGATGCCAACGTCGATGGCTTGACCGTAAACCATGCAGCCGCCCTCAAAATTTTAGACGGCACCCAGCTTGTCGTAACCGAGAATCCTGATACCGGAGCGATCGCCTTCAACCTGCCGCCCGCCGCTGTATTCAGCGCCGATGAAATCAACTGGGAAATTCCCGACCTCACCCAAGCAGAACTCAATCAGCAGTTTCCTGCCGCACCCTTAGATTAGTCAGCCATAATCAAGAGCTTGAAAAACTAGGCGCTTAAACCCGACAGGCCCCTCCAGGAATCCCCCTTCTCCTCTCCCCGGTTGGCGAGCCTGTCGAACCACTCCCCTACTCCCCCTTCCCTATGCAACTCTTCTCCAAGTTCAGCAAAACTTCCGAGTCTCAAGATTCTGCTCGCCCCCAGCGGATTAATCCCAATCGCATTCGCGATCACCTGGCCAATGAGCGCACCTATTTGGCCTGGATGCGCAGTTCGATTGCGCTGATGGGGTTTGGAGTACTGATTGTGCGCCTGCGCGTGTTACGTCCACCGCTTGCTCCGCAGCCGCCGGGTAACGGTTGGAAATTAGGGTTAGCTTTCTCTATTGTTGGGTTGCTGATGGTATTGCTGTCAACGCAGCACTATTTTGGCGTGCGCAACGATATTGAAGATGACACCTACCAACCGCCCGATCGCTGGGTCGTGCTATCGAGTATTGCCATCCTGATGCTGGGGATGGGAGTGATCTACTATGTCTTTTCTGCGCCGTTGGACTCCCTCAACACAATTATCTTGGAGTGAACAGGGCGGCAGAGATAGCAGAAAACAAAATGGAAGGCCTCAAACCGAATGGGCTAACTTCCAACTGACCATTACTAGGATGAGATAAACTGCAAACCGTAATGTTCTTTGCGGTGCAATTTGGCATAGTTTTGAACCCAACAGCACACCCGGAATTGAGCCAATCCAAATCGGGATGACCAATCCCCAGTTGACCGTGCCAAGGGCCAAATGCCCCAAGGACGTAACGCTGAGCAAAATGGCAGCCTGGGTTAAATCAGTGCCCACTAATTTTTTGGCATCTAGTTGAAATAATGCAATCAGCACCAGGGCAAACATAGAACCCGAAGAAACGCTGGTCATACCCACAATGCAACCCAACACAGCCCCAATCGCAATGGCGATCGCCCGTCCTTTACGGGTTTCTAAATCAAGCTTAGGCAGGGTGGGCAATTGCAACGTTGGAGCCACCATCATCACCACAAGTTGCGCTAAAGCAATCAGCGTAATGAATAGAATCGCAATACCGAGAAAGCGCAGCAGCAGACTATCTAAATTGAGATAATCAACCTGCCGAATGGTGTGCAAAATGGCAACGCCCATCAGAGAACCCGGCACGCTGCCAAAGGCTAACCACTTCACCGCCGCTACATCAACCGTTTTCTGCTGCCAATGCTTCACCCCACCAACAATTTTCATCAGCGTTGCGGCCACCACGTCTGAGCTAATGGCCACCGATGCCGGTACCTGAAATACAAAAATCAGCATCGGCGTAATCAGCGATGCGCCGCCAATTCCCGTCAAACCGACGATGATGCCAACCCCAAAGCTGAGGGATGAAAGCAGCAGGTAGTTCATTTTAGCGATCGCCTCCAAAGGGAAGCAGCGCACTCAAACTAAACGAACTGTCTTCTAGCCCCAGTGCAGGGGTTTCGAGGATATGAAAGTGAATCAAGCCCAAAATCACAAAGGTGTAGACCGTTGAGGAAACTACACCTGTGAACAGTTCTTTCTTAAAATTTCGCTCTTTGCCGTCGCCCTGGAAAACATCAATCACCCCGAGCTGCATCAGCAAAATGCCAGCTACGTTTGAAAGCCAGTAGCCCGCGATCGCCGCCGGTAAAAAATAGTGGGGTGCAACACGACTAACCAGATAGCCCAAGCCGTAGGCAAAGGGCAGATTAAAGAACAGGTCATTCCACCACGACAAGGGCGACAGCATGTAGCCCAAAACAAACAAAAATCCACCCCGAAGACGCTTGAACCAAGAAGTTGCTACAGCAGCGTGTGAAGGCGATTCTAAGGACTGAACAGGCGGCGTAAGCTCTGGCGAACGTTCCATAATATACGGTAACTTGATGTACTTACCGTATATTAGCATTGCAGTATCTCAAAAGAGCAAGACTGTTTGATCTTTGATCCCCATGGGGATCGCCCATGGGGATCGCCGCTGGTAATTCCCCTGGTGATATCCACGGACGATCCCCATCAGCAATTTCCACTTGCTACGAGAGGTATGCAGCATGGCATAAAGTACGGTTTATCTATCGACATATCGTCCTTTTGTCCGATATAGTAGCTGAGCAATACTCAATTCAGAACGTCGGATTCTGATAGCCATTTACTTCGACATTTTGTGACGACTATGGGCGATCGCCTTGAAGAAATTGATCCGCTGGCCCTTAAAAGTAGGTTGGCCCAGAATAGGCTCTCTCTCATCGATGTTCGCAGCTCGTCAGAATACGCCGAGGCGCGAATTCCGGGGGCAATACTGATTCCCCATACTGAAATTCAACCTAAGGATCTGCCCACTGATCGGGCGTGGGTGCTCTACTGTCGCAGCGGCAATCGTTCAGCCCAAGCGGCTGAACGACTTTTAGCCGCAGGGTTAAGCACAGTGACCCACTTGAAGGGAGGAATTTTGGCGTGGAATGCAGCAGGCTATGAGACAGAACATTAATATCGCGGTTCTCGCCAATCGGGGGAATGAACAAGCTCTCAAAACATGGCAACTAACCGCTGATTATCTCACCGATGCCATACCTGGCTATCGGTTTAATATCTTGGCCCTGGATTTTGAAGCCATGTCCGATACCGTCCAGCGGCACGGTGCAGAATTCATCATTACCAACTCTGGAATGTATGTTGAATTTGAAACGCTGTATGGCGTAAACCGTATTGCCACCCGTAAGCATCTCCGTTTAGGACGGGCTTACAGCGTTTTTGGTGGCGTCATTTTTTGCAGCGCTGAGCGTCACGATATTCAATCGCTGAGCAATTTGCGAGGGAAGCACCTGATTGCCGTAGATGAACATTCCCTCGGCGGTTGGCGCATGGCCTGGCGAGAAATCGTTGAAGCGGGGATCAATCCCTATCGCGATTTTCAAAGTCTGCGGTTTGGGGGCAGCCACGATGCAGTCGTCTGGGCAATCCAGCAGGGCAACGCAGATGTTGGGACGATCGCCACAGATGTGTTAGAGCGCTTGGCCGCAGACGGTCAACTCACCCTAGACCGCTTCCACATTATCAATCCCCAAACCCACTATGGTCAGGACTTTCCCTTTGCCCTCAGCACTCGACTCTACCCAGAGTGGCCCTTTGCAGCAGCCCGCCATACGCCCGCCGATTTAGCGACAGAGGTCGCGATCGCCCTATTGCAACTGCCCAAAGACAGCCCGGCCGCTAGGGCCGCCAACTCTGAAGGATGGACAATTCCACTCAACTACCAGCCTGTTCACGAATGTTTTCAGGTTTTACAGCTCAAACCCTACAAAGAGTTTGGCAAAACAACGTCTAGTTTTGAGTTGGCGGTAAAAGGCTCCAATGATGGCCTATGGGATTGGAATTTAGAAACCAACGAAGTATTTTATTCGCCGCGATGGAAGGCGATGCTGGGCTACGGCGAGGATGAACTAGACAATCGCTTTGAAGTGTGGCAGCAGCGGCTCCATCCAGAGGATCGCGATCGCGTCCTGACGCGCTTTCAGCAATCCTTTGATGGGCACCTATCGCACTGCGATTTAGAATATCGTCTCCAGCACCGGGACGGCCAATACCGCTGGGTGTTGTGCCGTAGCCTTTTGCTGCGCGATGTCCACGGCAATCCCTATCGTATGGCTGGATCGCACACTGACATTACCAAACGCAAGCATGCAGAAGAAAACCTAAGGCAATCTGAACTGCATCTCAAAGAGCAAGCGCAGCAGTTGCAACAGGCCCTCAGTGATCTACAACAAACCCAGCTTCAGTTAATTCATAGCGAAAAGATGTCGAGTTTGGGGCAGCTAGTGGCGGGTATTGCCCACGAGATCAACAACCCCGTCAACTTTATCTACGGCAATCTCAATTACTTAGAGCTTTACGTTCGAGATGTTTTAACACTGCTGCAATCTTTTCAAGGCTTAGATCTTTCCGGTAATGCACAACTAGCAATCGCTACTTTACAGTCTAAAATTGAAACCCTAGATTTAAACTTCTTGGTGGCCGATCTACCTAACTTACTAGCATCAATGAAAGTAGGTACAGAGCGCATCTATCAAATTGTTCTATCGCTGAGAAATTTCTCACGCTTAGACGAGTCTGAGATGAAATCAGTCGATATCCACGAAGGCATCAACAACACCCTATTGATTTTGCAGCATCGTCTTAAACCTAAGCCCCATCTACCGGCGATCGCGGTTAAAAAGCACTATGGGGATATCCCCCCCGTAGACTGCTATCCCGGTCAGCTCAACCAAGTATTCATGAATATTCTCAGTAACGCCATTGATGCCCTAGAGGAAAAACTAACAGCGCAATCTCTACAAACCCTGCAAACCTCGCTCAGCATCACTGCTAACCACCACGCGACATCCACCAGAAATATCCCGTCAAATCGCGTACCAACACAGCTCACCCAAACCGAGCCCACAATTCACATCTACACTCAACTCCAAGACCACAACCGGGTATCAATCCACATTTCCGATAATGGAATTGGCATGGCAGACAGTGTCCAGTCACGAATTTTTGATCCGTTTTATACGACTAAACCCGTTGGGCAAGGGACGGGGCTAGGACTATCAATCAGCTACAAAATTATTGTAGAACAGCATCGAGGGCAATTAAAGTGCCAGTCGATGCCAGGGCAAGGGACAACATTTGAAGTTGAAATTCCTTTGCATCACCCGGCTAAATAACAAATCTGACTTTTTGTGTTCTTGTTTACCTAGTTTTTGTATAAATCAAGCTTGGCTAAGGATTATTTATTGGTTTATAGTGCAGCAACTTCAATAGTTCGTGCTGTAGCACTCAGTAAAACGCTTAAAACCAGTAGCAGAATAGAAAAGCAATGCTCTCTATTTTCTCTCAGGATTCAATATCTCAGGATTCAATAGGGGATTGAATGGGGGGCAATTCGATCAAAAAACTCTCCTCTGAGGGTGCTTTGTAGAGTCCCTGACAAGCACCCTTTATTTGCTCTGTATAGCCTGTGCCATAGCTTGCGCCATTGAGGTCAAGCCATAGAGTCAGGCTCTGTGCCTTAACGAAGCACTCAGGTTACGCGTTCAACCAAGACATCATACAGATGGGTGATTTTTATCCAGGATTTTTGATGTACGGTGATTAAAAACTACGGCAAATCGATCGAAATTAAGTAGATTAGTTTTTTACCGAAATTGCCTCAGGCAAAATTAGTTTTTTCCATTAGTCTTTCGGACTGTTTTTTCCTATGAGCAACCGTCATTTTTTCCGTCCGTCTTCTCACGGTGTCGTTCGCTTTAATCGCCGTTTTTTCTTAATGGCAGCCGGTTCTTTGACCGCATCAACCCTGTTTGCCAGCTGCACGTCATCTGACACCACTGCTGAGTCTAACGCTCAGTCTACTGCTGACCCAGCATCGGCATCGTCGCCCGCAGGAGCGCCAACCCAGCCAGTTACACTCAAAATTGGGGCATCGCCAGTTCCCCATGCCGAAATTCTTAAGTATGTGCAAGATAACTTGGCGGCAGGGGCAGGGCTAAACCTCGATATTGTTGAATTTAGCGACTATGTGCAGCCCAATCTAGCGCTCAATGACAAACAAATCGATGCCAATTACTTCCAGCACGTTCCCTACATGGAAGATTTTGCTAAGCAGCGGGGGTTGAATCTAGTAGCAGTAGTGGCAGTTCACATTGAGCCCTTGGGTCTTTATTCCAAGAAAATTAAGGCGCTGAGTGAACTTAGCAATGGTGCTCAGGTCGCAGTTCCCAATGATGCCACCAACTTGGGGCGATCGCTCAAACTGTTGCAAGATAACCAGTTAATTCAGCTAAAAAGTGGGGTGGGGGTGGCCGCGACTCAGGCTGATATTGAGCAAAACCCGAAGAACCTCAAGCTTGTGGAATTAGAAGCCGCCCAACTGCCGCGATCGCTGGATGATACCGATCTATCGATCGTCAACGGTAACTATGCTTTAGAGATTGGGCTGAATCCTAGCAAAGATGCGATCGCCCTCGAAAGTGCCCAGGGCAATCCCTACGCCAATGTCTTGACCGTGCTCAAGGGTGACGAAAATAACGCCAACATTCAAACCTTGGCTAGACTGCTCACTTCCCCCGAAGTTAAGCAGTTTATCAACGACAAATACCAAGGTGCCGTGATCCCCGCATTTTAAGAGGAACCTGAATGATCACTATTGATCAGCTAAGCAAAGTCTATGGCGATTTTGTTGCCCTCGATCGGTTTAGCGAAAACATTCGCGCCGGGGAAATCTTTGGCATTATCGGCCAGAGTGGAGCGGGGAAAAGCACCCTAATCCGCTGCATTAATCGCCTAGAAAAGCCAACTTCTGGCACCGTCACCATCGATGGGCAGGAAATTACATCCCTATCGGGGGTGCGGCTGCGCAAGGCCAGACAGCAAATCGGGATGATCTTTCAGCACTTTAATCTGCTTAGTTCTCGCACCGCCGCAGAAAATATTGCGTTTCCGCTAGAAGTCATGGGCTACAGCCGACAGCGGCGCAGCGCTCGGGTTCAGGAACTGCTGGCACTGGTGGGGCTAGAAGGCAAAGGCAGTGCCTATCCGGCCCAGCTTTCGGGAGGGCAAAAGCAGCGGGTGGGAATTGCCCGAGCGTTGGCTGCTAACCCCAAAGTATTGCTATCGGATGAGGCGACTTCGGCCCTTGACCCCTACACAACCCGCTCGATTTTAGACCTTTTGCGCGATCTTAATCAGCGCATGGGGCTCACCATTGTGCTGATCACCCATGACATGGGCGTGGTCAAACATATTTGCGATCGCGTCGCCATTTTAGAAAAAGGGCGCGTGGTGGAACGGGGCAGCGTGGTAGAACTCGCGGCCCAACCCAGTTCGCGACTTGCCCAAGATTGTTTTCCGCAACGTGGTGGATACATTGCCCGCCCAGACGCGATCGTGATTACGATCGCCTTTAAGGGGGCGGCGGCTAAACAGTCGATTATTGCCAGCCTAGTGCGGCAGTTTGAAATCGACCTCAACATCCTCAATGGCAGCGTGGAAACCATTAGCGGGCACACCGTCGGGCAATTTCAGTTAGAACTATCGGGGCCCGAGGTGCCTGCGGCACTCGATTATTTGCAATGCTTAGAGATTGAAGTTGAGGTTAACGATGGATTCACAGCTTCTCAACAGCCTGTGGGTGGCAACGCTGGAAACTTTTTATATGGTTAGCGTTTCTGCCGCGCTGGCAGCCTTGTTTGGCTTGCCGTTAGGGCTGCTGTTGGTCATTATGGGGCCCCATGGGTTTGTCTTTCGACCGACTCTTCATCGTCTTCTTGGAACAATCGTCAATGCGGGGCGATCGCTTCCTTTTATCATTTTGCTAGTGGCGATTATTCCCCTAACTCGTCTGATCGTCGGCACAACCATTGGCAGCACAGCAGCCCTAGTGCCGCTGACACTCTCAGCCATTCCTTTTTTTGCCAGGGTGTCTGAAACTTCACTGCTGGAGGTTGATCGCGGCTTGATTGAGGCGGCCGAATCGATGGGCTGCACCTATGGGCAAATTATCATCAAGGTATTAATTCCAGAAGCCTTGCCATCCCTTGTTTTGGGGCTGACGATCATGGTGATCAGCTTGATTGGCTATTCCGCCATGGCCGGTGTAGTCGGGGGCGGTGGGCTTGGCGATTTGGCGATTCGCTATGGCTACCAGCGGTTTGATACCCAGGTCATGATCATTACCGTGATCCTGCTGATTGTATTAGTGCAGCTTGTGCAATGGACAGGGGATGCGATCGCTCATCAGTTGCGCAAACGATAGCATCGGAGTTGATAGCCTATCGGGCACACCATTACCCTCCCTTCGCTCGCTCCGTTAGCGTTTATTCCTTTCTTCCTTATTCTCATACTTAGTCTACTTTATCTCACTGCATCAGACCCAGCGATTGAGGGATGCTCTAGACGCGAAGCATTTTTTGGCTATAGCCTAAAGCGCCAAAATAACGCGCGTACTCCCAATCGTTTTGCTCCAAATGCATACGACATCCTAATTTATGATGCTCATTGGATCGCGCTGTACTACAATTCATAGCGACAGCACTGAAATTGGAGCAGAGAAACCTACCATGAATAAGGCAGAACTTGTGGATGCGATCGCCGAACGCACATCGATCACCAAAAAAGAGGCAGACGCAATCGTCAGCGCCATGGTCGATACCATCATGGAAACATTAGTATCGGGGGAAAAAGTTACCCTGGTCGGCTTTGGCACCTTTGAAGTGAGGGATCGAGCAGCCCGCGAAGGTCGCAACC
>DATNOW010000221.1:0-4334 GCA_036703515.1 Chroococcidiopsis sp. | reverse complement strand
TCCGATTGCGATCGCCATCAAGCTTGACAGTCCTGGGCCGGTCTTCTATCAGCAAGATCGCTGCGGGCTGCAAGGACGAAGCTTCAAGCTGTTGAAATTTCGCTCGATGGTTGAAAACGCGGATGTCTTAAAATCACGCGTCACCAACGAAGCCAAAGGGCTAATTTTCAAAAACCAAAATGATCCTCGCATGACCCGCGTTGGGCAGTTTTTGCGCAAAACCAGCCTAGACGAGTTTCCCCAGTTCTGGAATGTCTTGATGGGGGACATGAGCCTAGTGGGGACGCGCCCACCGACGCTGGATGAAGCCTCTCACTACAACGCACGTCACTGGCAGCGGCTCAACGTCAAACCCGGTCTAACCGGCGAATGGCAGGTGCGTGGTCGGTCTTCTATCAGCGACTTTGAGCAGATTGTTGATCTGGATCTGCACTACCAAGCCGTTTGGAATCCGTTCTACGATATTCGACTGATTTTGCAGACTGTTGTGGTGTTGCTCAATCGTACAGGTGCTTATTGAGCGCTTACTGTTGAGCGCTTGCTAAAGCTGCATCCTGATGCGGCTAATCGAACGCTTTTAATCTAAAGCCTTTAATTTAATGCCGTTAGGGTAAAGCCTGTGGGCTGAATGGCGTCTTGTCTCGACACTATTCTGCCACTTTTTGTTTTTTGAGGCTTTAGGCGATTCCCCGGAGAGATTCTCCCTTCGACTGCGCTCAGGGTTCACGCTAGCCGAGCGCAGTCGAAGCTAGCGGCTAGTTTTTTGCCTAGCGATCGCCTTAGAGGATTTATCAGCCTTAGAGGATTCATCAAAGAAGCGAGTTTAGGAGTCAGCGATCGCCCCGACGAGGCTTGATTGCGGCGATCGAAACTGCTCCATCGCGGTTTCTAAGTGTTTCAGCAACGTGGGCTGGGGAATGGGGCCATTGAGGTGTTGCCACGGCAGCACGCGATCGGTCGGCCAGGTATCATGCACATAAAAGTCAAGCTCCGGCAGCGTCCCCCGCAGTTCCTTAAAGGCGCGACGATAGCTGCCCAGAGTATCGCCATAGTGACGCACCTGTTCGAGTAGCGGTGAGAGGCGGCGATCGCCCCGTGAGATCAGCGCTTGAATCACCGACCAGCTATAGCTTTCAGGGCGAAAGTCAATGCCTTGGGGGCGGAGCTGCTTTTGTAAGCTTTTGAGCCGCTTTTCAGAATCGGGGTTGACCCCAAACCATTGGAACGGCGTATGGGACTTGGGCACAAAGGTGCTGCACCCCAGAGTTAGACGCAGCCCCGGCGCAGCCCGTTTGACGGTGCGCAGCATCTCAACGGTAGCGTTGAGGTCGTCGCTCTCTTCGCCCGGGATGCCGACCATGCCATACAGCTTGAGGGCGCTCAGCCCACCCGCTTTGGCGTTGATCGCTGCTTGGGTGATTTCGTCATTGGTCAGCTTTTTGTTAATAATCTGCCGTAGGCGATCGCTACCACTTTCGACCGCAATCGTAATCGAGCGAGTGTCGTGTTTGACCAGCGTTTCGGCTAGCTTGGGCGTCACCGTATTGGTGCGCACCGAGGCCAGGCTAAGGCGAACTTGATCAAACTGCGGTTGATTTAAGTAATCAAGCAGGGTCGAAAACTCGGGATGCTGCGTCACTGAGGCCCCCAGCAATCCCAGCCGATTGGTCACCTTCAGCCCCCGCTCAATGGCCGGGATCAGCGAACTTTCTAGGCTTGCAGCCCGAAACGGCAACGTCAGGTAGCTGGCCAAACAAAAGCGGCACATCTCAGGGCAGCTACGCACCACCTCGACCATGTAGATGTTTTCCCAGGCGGCCTTGGGCGTCACCACCGTCGAGGCCGACAGCACATTGCCGCGATAGGTTTGCTTGGTGACCTGGGCCGGAATGGCCGCGTCGACCGGCTGAATTGAGGCGATCGCCCCCGTGGGGCTTTCATAGGTGACGGCATAGAGGCTGGGCACATACACACCGGGCACCTGGGCCAAGTGCCGCAGTTGGGTGGCGCGATCGGCGTGGCGCACCGTCTGATAGGCATCGATAAAGTCGCCCAGCAGCGTCTCACCATCCCCCAATAAGATCAGATCAAAAAAGGCTGCAAACGGTTCAGGATTGGCCGTCAACACCGGCCCGCCACCAAATACTAAGGGATGGCCCCCCTCCCGATCCGTCGCCCGAATCGGAATCTGCAGTGACTCTAGCAGCCCTAAAATATTGACGTAGTCTAATTCCCACGACACCGAAAAGCCTAGCAGCTCTGGCTCAGAAGGCAGCGGCTCGCGCACATCGGTAAACAGCCGACTCACCTGTAAATCAGCCCGGGCCGCCAAGGTCGCCCAGACGACTTGATAGCCCAAACTGGTGATGCCCACGCTGTATTCACTCGGAAACGCAAAAATAGTGGCGATCGCGTCCCCCGTTGGTGTCATCGGGGCAAACAATAGCTGCTCAGCGTCAAATACAGAACTCACGGGCCCATCACGACAACATCTCCTTCAGCCTAACACTGGGATGGGGGGCAGTGGCGTTTGGCCTATGATTCAATCGACTGCGAAACGAAGTGGTAAACCTTCCACGGCCGCACCGGATTTTGCTGAGTCAGATCGCGATAGTGAACTTGCAAATAGCGGCTCAGTTCAACATTATCGAGAAATGGTTTATCAAAGCGGTCTGCGATGAATCGGACAAGCACGACCTGTTCAGGATGATATTTCTGAATGATGGCGAGCAAATCCGCACCGTCAAAATTTTCAGACACCACGCGCTTCCGCGAAATCACGACTAGTTCGGGTGGAATTTGGAGATCGGCATAAAACGCGAGAATAGGATTATCGGTGACAAGCCAAGTGGTTTGAGCGCGATATTCTTTGATGGCATCTAACACTGCATATTTATCTTTGTCTGTCTCATACTGCTGAATGTGATGTTGTCCGAGCATATAGGTTTTGAAAGTGGGTAATATCTGCACGGCCAGCACAAAAACTAACCCCACAACGCCAACCCGAAATGCCACGCTTGAAGGCTTTTGCCAGCGTCTAAAGATTTGCAGTAAGCCTGAATTAGTAGCGGGTAGCGATCGCCTCACCCCAAAAAACACCATGCTGCATAGCCAGGCCAGGGGTATCGCTAGCCACAAATAATATTGACTCCAGACAGGCGTATGTTTAGCAAAAAAAGTGCTGACAACGAGCAACCAAATGCAAGGAAAATAAATCCTCCAGCGATCTTTTGAAAACAAAAAGATTAACCCAAAGCCTGCCAATATCCAAACGCTATAGTCAACTTGAAATGCGTCGTCTACAAGATGCGAAAAATCAATATTCTGGAATAAGTTTTCCGCCGTAGAGTGAGACTCTAAAAGCTGCATAAACACCGTCTGGCGATCGCCCCAAAGATCGTGATAGAGCAACACCGAGATGACAGCGGCAACGACAGCGCCAGCAATCCATGCCCCAGCTTTTTGGGCAATGCTTTGAATTGCGCCAGATTCCTTCCAGTGCAGACAGAGAAACCAAACCGCATAAAGCAAAAACACGGGAATAACAATTACCGTATACAGCTTGGTCTGTAGCGCCATTACAATGAGCACTCCAGATAAGGCCGCAGAAAATAACCCCGGTCGAGCACTCAGGAAAAAGCAAGACACAAAAAAATAGCTAGCTATAACACTCAAGGTAATAGCAGGCATATCAACCTTAACCAGCACTGAAAATGGAATAAAGTCTCGGGTCAGCGCCAATATAAACGCGCCAAAAATAGCGCTAGGATGATCAAAAAATAGCAGCAATGTTTTGTAGTAAAAATACAAAAATAATGCCGCCATTAATAGGATCAGCAAACGGGCAAAGAAAATCGATTGCCCAAAAACAAGCAACCAGTGACGCAAAATTACCGAGAACAGCGGCGGCTGGTCGCTCCAGATATCTCTGTAAAGCGAAAAACCGTGGTTTTGCATCACTGCCCGCATCAGCTCAAAACCTTCATCAAAGTTATAGACAAAAACTTTGCCAAAAGGCACAAATAGCAAAATAAAGGCAATAAAACCAAGTGGCACAATCCACTGACTACGACTCCAGCGAAGCCAAGTATCCGAAGCAGTGAGACCTAAGGTCTTACTGAAACTTTGAATATTCATAAATATTGAGTTGGGAAATGGCTACGGGAAGCTTGCAATGGTGATTTTAGCGGGGTGATTCTACCTTGCAGTATCTGAAATGCTAATTAAGCCTGGGTTGATTGACGGCGATCGCCACAGAACAACAGAGCAATGTCCGATTGATCTGCGAATTGATCTGTGAATTGATCGTGGCGATTGATCCGCAATTGATCCGC
>DATNOW010000220.1:0-8792 GCA_036703515.1 Chroococcidiopsis sp. | reverse complement strand
ATCGCAAAGCCCTCCTCGTCATGGCCACCGGAACTGGGAAAACCAGAACCGCGATCGCCCTCATCGACCTGCTGATCCGTGCCAACTGGGTCAAGCGCGTCCTATTTCTAGCCGATCGCAACGCCCTTCTGACCCAGGCATTCCGCGCCTTTAAAACGCACCTCCCCACCGTTACCCCCATCGACCTGACCAAAGACAAAGCCGTCGAGAGCGCCAACGTCGTCCTCTCCACCTATCCGACGATGCTCAACTTCATCGATCGGGTAGACAGCAACGGACGCATCTTTGGCCCTGGCCACTTCGACCTAGTCATTGTGGACGAAGCCCACCGCTCCATCTACAAAAAATACAGCGCCCTGTTTGACTACTTCGATGCCCTGCTGGTCGGCCTCACTGCCACCCCCCGCGACGAAGTTCACCGCGACACCTATCGCATCTTTGAACTGGAAAAAGGCAACCCCACCTTCGCCTATGAACTTGAAGATGCTACCAACGATGGCTATCTAGTGCCCGCCAGAGGCATCGATGCTCCCTTCAAATTCCTCCGCTCCGGCGTCAAATACGCCGACCTCTCCCCCGCAGAACAGGAAGAATATGAAGAAGCCCTCCGCGACGACGAAACCGGAGCCATCCCTCCTCAGATTAACGCCGCCGCCCTCAACCGCTGGCTGTTTAACATCAACACCATCGACCAGGCCCTCGAACTGCTGATGCAGCGAGGGCTCAAGGTCGAAGGGGGCGATCGCCTGGGCAAAACCATCATCTTCGCCCGCAGCCGGAAACACGCCGACGTCATCGTCGAGCGCTTCGATGCCAACTATCCCCACCTCAAAGGCAAATTTGCCCAGGCCATCTACAGCGAACTCTCCAACGCCGAAAGCCTGCTCGATGACTTCGGCGATGCCGCCCAACAACCCACCATCGCCGTCTCCGTCGATATGCTCGACACTGGGGTCGATGTCCCCGAAGTCGTCAACCTGGTCTTCTTCAAACCCGTCTACTCCCGCGTCAAATTCAACCAGATGATTGGGCGCGGCACCCGCCTCTGCCCCAACCTATTTGGCATCGACCAGCACAAAACCGAGTTTCTCGTCTTCGACCTCTACGGCAACTTCGACTTCTTCAACCAAGACATCCCCGAAGCCAATCAAGCCCTCTCTGAAACCCTCACCAGTCGCCTCGTCAAAGCCCGCCTAGAACTCACCCAGCTTTTAGGGCGATCCCTTGCCTCCCAGGAGTCCATACCATCGTCCACCACCGCCGAAGCACCCGGCACCTACCTCAACACTCCCCGCCGGCTGAGCGGAGCCGAAGCCCTCCGCAATACCCTCCTGAACGACCTCCATCAGCACGTCGCCAGCATGGAGCGGGAAAATTTTCTGGTACGCCGCCACCTCCAGCAGGTAGAGGAATTCTCCAACCGCGATCGCTGGGAGCAGCTCAGTGAAGCAGACATCGAAGCAATTGCCACTTCCCTCGCCGCTTTGCCCAATGGACTGCCCACAGGCGATCGCCTGGCCAAAGAATTCGACCTCCTCTGCTTCAAACTGCAACTCTCCATTCTGAAGAGTACCAACGACTTCATCCGCCTCCGCGACCAAGTGCGCGACCTTCTCAGCAGCCTGGAAGCCAAGCGCGACATCCCAATGGTCAAAACCCAACTTCCCCTCATCGAAGAAGTGCAGTCCGAAGCCTGGTGGACGGATGTAACCCCATCCATGATCGACCACCTGCGCCAAAACCTCCGCGACCTGATCAAATTCATCAATCGCCAGGAACAACGAATCGTCTACACCGACTTCCAAGACGAGCTAGGCGAACTCCAGAACGTGGATGTCTCCATCCAACAAACGGGCTTCAGCCCCTACCAGTACCGCAAGAAAGTCGAAGCCTACATTCGAGCCAACGAGAACCATGTGGCGATCGCCAAACTCAAGCGCAATGTCCCCCTCACAGAAACGGATTTGGAAGCCCTAGAGGCGATGCTGTTCACCTCCAACGCAATCGAAAGCCGGGAGCAGTTTGAAAAGGTGTTTGGCAAAGACCTAAGCCTAAAGCTCTTCATCCGCAAACTAATTGGTCTCGACCGCAACGCCGCCAAACAATTCTTTGCCCAATATCTCGAAGGCGGCAACTTTAGCGCCAACCAAATCCGCTTCGTTGAAACCATCATCGACTACTTGACCCAAAACGGCATCATGGATCCCGGGCACCTCTACGAACCGCCCTTCACCGAAGCCCATCCTGACGGCTTAGACGGGCTTTTCCGGGATAATGACGCCGATCAAATTGTGGCGATCGTGCAATCCTTCAATGAAACGGTTGAAGCCCAATTTGGAGCTGCTTCGTGATGCGCCCCATCTATGAACAACTCATGAACAGCTAATGGTGCCACTGCACATTGCCGCTGCACAAATTCGCCGCCTAGGATCTCTCCGTTGACGTTGGGATGTATAACAAAAGCCCGTGACGAGGATTGAACTCGTGACCTCACCCTTACCAAGGGTGTGCTCTACCACTGAGCCACACGGGCAGAATCGGAATCAAAGGCTTGGACAGAAGAATGAAAGAGAACCGGATTCACCTTTCAAACTTCTAGTCTCGCACCTTTTCGTGAATGGGCCGGGCTAGATTCGAACTAGCGTAGGCGTAGCCAGCGGATTTACAGTCCGCCCCCATTAGCCACTCGGGCACCGACCCACTTGATTCACGATTATTGATAGTAACACAGTCTTGAGACACTCCCGCAAGAATTTTAAAAATTCAAGGGGGAAATTCGACGGCAAGCTTTTAGGACGTCATGACCGCTATAGGCGCAGCGGTTTGGTTTCGCTGGGAATCTGGACAGGCTGGGGCGATCGCACGGGTTTGCGCTGGGCCCCTTGGTACAGAACGTGGGCATATTGGCGGGCGATGATGTCGGGGGTAAAGTGCGATTGCAAATAGTGCCGACCGGCCATACCCATCTGCTGGGCTTTTTGGGGGTTGTTGGCCAGCATCTGGATAAAGGACGCCAAGCCCTGGCTATCGTCGTGCTCAAAGGTCTGACCACAGCCTGCTTCGTCGACAATTTGCCGCAGGTAAGAGTGGGGCTCGCAGACGATGGCCACCGGTCGCCCTGCGGCCAAGCTGCTATAAAATTTGCTGGGCGCAACTAGGCCCTCCATGCCGGGGCTGACGCTAACCAAGGCCAAATCGCACGCGGTCAGCGAATAGGGCAGGTCAGCTTGATCTTGGTAAGGCAAAAAGGAACAGTTGGATAGGCCTAGCCTACGGACTGTGTTGATAAATTCCTCGCGTTTTGCGCCGCCGCCAATAAAAACAAACTGAATCGGCTCCTGCTGGAGGGCGATCGCCGTCGCCAAAATGGTTTCCATGTCGTGGCAGCGCCCCATATTGCCCGAATAGAGCACGGTGAATTTTTCGACCAGATCCCACTGCTGAGCAAACCAGTTGCGCGACTTTTCCAGCGGCACAATGTGGTCGGGGTTAGCCCAGTTGTGAACAATTGAAATCTTGTCAGCGAGGTCAGGATTTTTGGCTGTAATTCGCTCTTTCATAGTGGAGCTTAAGACAATAATCTGCTGAGCATGCTGCCAGACTTTGTGATTAATTGCGTTCCAACATCGCGTCAGCCAATGCCGTTTTTGGACGACGTGTAGCTCGACGGCAATATCAGGATAAAGATCGTAGAGCAGACAGATATAGGGTATCCCAAATAGCCGATTGGCTAGGTAGCCAAGGATAGGCAAATAGGGGGGAGCCGTGGTAAGCAATAAAATGTCTGAACGCCGAGCAATTGTGAATAGATGAGAAGCGGATCGCAGCCAAAATAGCAAACCGCTGATCGCTTTACCCCGAATTCGATTAGTCCAAATTTGAGCAGATTGCGATCGCTTGATCAACAGATTTTTAGTCTGCTCAATAGGGGGCGCATTGTCTTCTTTAAAGGCATAGCCTGGCTGCCCTGTAAAGACATAAACCTCTATGCCTAGATCACTAAGGCGACCGGATAACTCTGCAATAAGCTGCCCTGTAGCTGCATAGTCAGGCGGATAGAACTGGGTAACAATGGTTAATTTCAGAGGCTGGACTTGACGTTGGGCTTGTTTTTTCCGCATGCGTTTGAATCGCTGCTATTACTACAGCGATGCGCTAAAAAATATTGGAAATGCAACCCATTACTCAGACCAAAAATCGATTGTTTTGAATAAAGACGAGTCGCTGAAATTGCGAGTTCCATCACTTGATTTAAAGAGTTGATGAAGCTGCAATATCGCAATCTTGTTTCTAGTTATTCGAGCTTTTTAACACTAATTTTAGAAAGTAGAGTGCTCAAAATAATGGAGGAGTTAATAACCACCATAGGACACGACTATCCAGCTAATAGATGTGACAAATATCTCTGGAAATACAAGGGGGAGAAACAGCAATAAATAAACAACTGATAGATGGCTTAGCCAAGCTCACTGTTTACGCACTACCTACCTAAAACAATGAACTTCTTTGACTGAGCCACTCACTGACGGAGGCGTCTCTCCGGTGAGTCGATCAAGCTGCTGCTGCATGGCTACCTTCCTCTTTCGGGCGGAGGGGGGGTAATCCGGATGGTTTTATAGGGTCACCACAACCAGGATTCACAACCAGGATTCGTAGACTAGGCTCGACTCACCCCAATTTTGTGGTAGACAGATCAAGAACCCCTAGGATAAAGAGTCAGACTGTAGGCTAAACTCCAAGCTGCACTTCAGGCTGCACTATTGCTTTGGCGATCGCCCCCAAATACCTATGACCCTGCAACGCATCTACAGAAAACTACCCCTGGCGTGGAAAACCGACAACCCAGCTCAAAGTGAAAACGATCGCCGCTGGCTTGATTTGGTCGTGCGCAACGCGGCCCCATTTTCAGACTGGTGGGCCAAAGCCAGAATTGTGCAGCTTGCGCATCCCGCCCCGGCAGATCTAACCGGGCAGCCCAAAAAAGCGCAGCGGCAGCAAAACCCCAAAATTGAGGGTTTACCCACCTATGGCGGGCTGACGGAAACCGAAATCGTCGATGCGCTGCAAAGCTGCTGCAACCCGTTTGAGCATCCCGAATTTGCCCAAACGGTGAACGAAGCATTTGTGGTCAAAACCCTGAATGCCTGGAAGTCGTATCGGTTTAGCGATGCCATCAGCCGCAACTTTGACCTCTATGCCCATCGCAAATACAGCAATGTTTTTTTGATGCTGAGCACGGCCCCGGTGTCGCTCAATGTCGATCGGGTGCTGCCCCCTGATACCCTCTATCGGCCGCTGTTTAACACCGATGAGCTGGCCAAAACCATTCATGCACGCGGCATTAAACGGCTGACCCTCAGAACCCACGGCTATTCCAATGATTCGGCTAGCTTTTTTGCCAGTTTTGAGCAAGAGGCCGATGCGCTACATCGCGCTGACGCGACCACCAATGCCCACGCCATCGATGACGACCATCTTTATATTGGCTATCACTGGCCGAGCGAAAAGCCGCTGACGAGCCCAGGTCTATGGGCCGACTATCGCCGCCCTGAGGGCATTTTGTTTAAGTTTTTGTTTGTCTTGAGTGGGTTTGCGGGCATTGTGGGCACGCTGCTCTATGTGTTTTTGCGCCTGGTGGGGGTGCCGGTTTTGGGGCAGCTCATGCGCCTGCCGGGGCTGAATGAGGCGGCAACATGGGTCAATTTCAGCACCACAACGGCTCTCGCTGTGCAGTGGTATTGGGTGATCCCGACGGTGTTTATGATGTTGCTGCTGGCGTTTTGGCTGCTGCGCGTGGTGGTTTATCAACGCGATCGCTATCGAGCGGTGCACTATGGCGCGCCCGATCTGGCGGAGTTTTTTTGGCGGCTGGATGCGGCGCTGATCAAATTTCGGCCGCAAATTGGCCAACCCCAGAGCGATCGCCTCCGCATTAACCTAGTCGGGCACAGCATGGGCGGGCTGCTGCTGATTAACGTCGTGCGGCTGTTATCAGAACGGGGCAGCGAAGATGAAGGCACCCTCCAGCCCGACTCGCTGCTGTCAAATGGCACTGACCCGTTTTGCGATCTGGGGCAATACCTGCTGCTCGATAACTTGATTTTGGCCTCGCCCGATATTCCCCTCGAATTTTTGCGAGAAGGGCGCAACAACTATGTGCGCTCGGCCATGCGGCGCTGTCGGCGGATTTACCTGATGTCGAGCGATCGCGATATTATCTTGCGCTACCTATCGATGATCGGCAACTGGTTTAGCGAACCCAGCATCCAAATGGCGGGGCTGAGGCTCGGGAACGTGTACCTCAAGCCACTGCCCGATCAGGCCGATCTCTATCGCCCCTACATCCGCGTCATGCTCCATTCAGAAAGCGCTATCCAGCCGACCTCGTCCTACGATCTATTCCGCAAATTTAACTATCTCGACTGTTCTGAAATGCAGGGCGATCGCGGCGTGGGTGGGGTCAACAGCGTGCCGCTCAAGCTCAACCGACTGACGGCTCTGCCCATCGATCTGCTTAATACCTGCTGGTTTATTTTTGGTGCCGTGCTGCGGATCAACAAACTCGATGTCCACGGCGGCTATTTTCAGGTGAATACCCTGTCGTTTCGGGTGTTTTCGTTTCTGCTGACCAGCAACTTCTTGGGGGATGCCGAGATTAAGCAGCGCATTCAAACCATGGTGCAAGATAGCCCAATCCGCTTTTTGCCCAGCCAGCCCTGGACGATGCCCAAGGAAATAGCAACCGCAGATCGGCCCATCACCACCGCCCCTTAGACCTGGCAATTCAATGGGGTAGAGAAGGGTTTTGTCCAGAATCCGGCATCTGCAAACCAGGGCAGCGGCTCGGCAGGGATCATCAGGCTGACCCGATCGCCTGGGGCAAAACTAGCGTTGGTGCGGGCTTGCAGGAATTGCCCCGATGCGGTTTGGAGCTGATAGCAATAGTCGCGCCCCAAAAATTGGCGATCGCGCACCAGCAGGGGGCCGTTGGCATCCAGCGTCAGCGTCATCTCTTCTTGACGCATCATCAGCACCCCAGTCGCGCCCTCGGGCGGCAGGTCGCGATCGCCAAGGGGAAAGGCACCGATTTCGGTTTGCCAGTGGGAATGCTGGCGCTGGGCCGGCAAAAAGTTAGCCTGGGTGACAAACTCGGCCACAAACCGAGAGGCGGGCTGGCGGTAGATCGTTTCGGGGCTGCCCAACTGCTCGATTTTGCCTTGACACATGACGGCAACGCGATCGGCAATCGAGAGGGCCTCTTCTTGATCGTGGGTGACAAATACCGCCGAGGTGCCCGTCGCCTTGAGGATATCGCGGACTTCACGCCGCAGATAGAGCCGCACCTGCACATCGAGGTTGCTGAGGGGTTCGTCGAGCACAATCAGGGTCGGGCGGGGCGCAAGGGCGCGGGCCAGGGCAACGCGCTGCTGCTGACCGCCCGATAGCTCGTGGGGATAGCGGTGCTCAAATCCGCTCAGCCCGACGAGGGCGATCGCTTCCGCCACGGTCTTTTGCAGCACATTGGGCAACGTCTTGGGCGATCGCGACTTGGGGCTGGCCTGGAGCCCAAAGCCAACATTGGCCGCCACGGTCAGGTGAGGAAACAGCGCATAGTCTTGAAACACCATGCCAATCCCGCGCTGCTCGGGGGGCACCCACTGCCCGTTGCCGGCCACGGTGCGCCCGGCCAAGCTGATGCTGCCCGTATGGGGCGACTCAAACCCGGCAATCAGCCGCAGCAGCGTAGTCTTGCCGCAACCCGACGGCCCCAACAGCCCTAAAATTTCGCCGTGGTCGAGGGTGAGGCTGACCTGATCGACGGCTGGATGGGTCGTCTGGGCAAATTGATGGGAAACCTGGTCAATTTCCAAAATGACAGTAGTTGTCATAAGTGAAGCGTCAAAGGAATGGTGCTGCCCTCCGATCATCAAAGATTACGGCAACATAGTAAAGTAGTTTCTTGAAATCTATTCTCATTTGGCAACAGCATCGGCCTGATAGTCATCGGTAGGGGCGCACTGCCGTGCGCCCTTGTAGGGCAATCGGTTAATCGATCAATCACCTGAAATTTGTGAATAGGGCGCACCGCTGTGCGCCCCTACGGGGAATTCGGGTCATGGTAAGGGTCTAGGCTGATTGATTTGCGGTGATCGGGTGCATTCACCCCTGTCGCATTTGAGAATTATCGTTCGGAGCAGGATCGTCGTGGCATCAGTTTCGCAGCAATCTGTTTCGCAGCAATCTGTTTTCCAGCAATTCATCGGGCGCTGGCTGCGGCCGCGCTGGCCCGCCAGCGGATGGACGCTCACCGTCGGGGCGATCGCCCTGCTGTTGTCGATGCCGGTGCTGGTGGTGCTGAGCAGTTTGCTCACCCCAGAGAGTGACGTATGGGGGCATTTGGCCTCCACCGTGCTGCCGCGCTACCTGCTCAACTCCCTAGGGCTAATGATCGGGGTGGGTAGCGGCGTGATCGGCATTGGTGTGGGCACAGCCTGGCTGGTGACGATGTGCCGGTTTCCGGGTAGCCGCCTGCTGGAATGGTCGCTGCTGCTGCCGCTGGCAGCCCCGGCCTATATTTTGGCCTACGTCTACACCGAAGTGCTGGAATTTTATGGCCCTGTTCAAAGCGGGCTGCGATCGCTGTTTGGCTGGCGTAGCCTGACCGATTACTGGTTTCCCAACGTGCGATCGCTGTGGGGCGCAGCCCTGATGCTGATTTTGGTGCTCTACCCCTACGTTTATATGCTGGCTCGGGTGGCCTTTTTAGAGCAGGCCGTTTGCACCCTCGAAGC
>DATNOW010000219.1:0-4187 GCA_036703515.1 Chroococcidiopsis sp. | reverse complement strand
CGCTGACGATCAAACAAAAACTCAAGCTTGGCTTTTGCGCGGTCGATGGCAGGTGTGGCAGCGTTATAAATAACGCGCTGCTGGCGTTCGCCAATGGTTTGCTGGGCGCGGCTATAGGTGCGATACCCAATAGAGCCAACGGTCAAGGTTAAGACCAGCAAGAGCAGAACCGTAGTAGGCAGCACAAAGCCTGATCGGGCCAAAAGTGGCTGTCTGCCAATCACTAGCAGACCACGCAATAGCCAGTTGGCCAATCCTTTGGTCAAGGAATGAATGACGCGCTGCATTTGCCCTGCAAGTCGCTGAATCGCTCGAATGAGCCGTTGAGTTGACATAGCTGCCTTCCTGCCAAAACTTAGGACGTTGGGAAGAGTTGGATAACGATAAACAAGGAACGGGTGATGCCAGGGAGAACTGTGATTTTAGCCCGGTCTGTGCAGAATCTACAGCAGCGGTCTAAAAACAGTCACCGATAGACTCTGTAATGAGCTGATATTGTGCTAACAACTCAACGCTGACGATATCAACAGGGAAAACACGACTTTGAGAATAAAACACGATAGAAGCTGAATACCTGTGCTGCTCTGAGGGAGGCGATCGCCCCTACCATTCACCCCGGGGAAAACTGCACGCACGTCAAATTCTATGGTAATCAATCCCCATTATTTTTAGCGCAGAACCCTTGATTCAACCCCCCATACTGCCGCTTAGTGTCCTTCGCAACCTCACCCTAGTGTCTTATCTCTGCGGCTTCAACGGCCATGCAATGATTATTCGGAGTAGCACAGGGAGGATTAGCTCTGGAACGCATGGCGGGTAGATTTGTTACAAACTGTAAGGATTCTGTAATGGGTTGCTTAGGGCTAGCCTACCCTTCAGCGTCTGATAAACGATCAGTATGCTCAAAAAAATCAACGATTTTTTTTGTTTTATCCGGATTGGGCGCAAAGAGTGAATCCAGCCAAGGTTTTGGCTACTTAAACAAAACGGCACCTCGTTCGAGGTGCCGTTAAGCGGTTTCAGAATAGCTAATATTCTAGCCAAGATGCTAAAGAGTTTGGAGATACTGGCTGGGTAGAAAACGCGATTTGAAATCGTCGCCGTTTAATTTGCCACTTAAAATTTGCTGAGATCGATTCCAGATTCTTTGGCCATTGCAGCAAGACCTTTTTTCTCTAGGGTCTTGATTGCTTTAGTCGATAACCGAAGTTTTACCCAGCGCTTACCTTGGGGCCACCATAGCCGCTTTTCTTGCAGGTTGGCTTCTTGGAGCTTTTTAGTCCGTCGGTGAGAGTGCGAGACGGCGTAGGCGTTATTCGCTTTCTTACCAGTTAGATCACATTTACGACTCATGGCAACTTGGGGTGGGATGAATAAGCACGATTACTGATTATAGCCTCTGATCGCTCCTCTGTGAGAAGGAGTGACAAGGTTTTCTAGAATCTCAAAAAAGAATCTCAAAAATTGAGATGGGGTTTGGCGGCTCTAGCAGGGCTAAGATCAGGGTTGGGGCAGGATTAGGACAGGGTTGGGCGATCGCATCCCCAACCCTGATCCCAGCGCTATCGGTGGCTAGAGCGACAGACTAAGCCGAGGTCAACTTGGTCAACACTTGATTAGACCGTTCGACGAAGGACTTCATGCCATCGGCATCAAAGCCCTTTTGTGACATCAAGGCGAGGTCGTAGACGTGGTTGCAAATCAGCGTAGCCAAGCTGTCGGAGGATGAACTGCCGTCGGGCTGAAGGATGCTGCCTTGGCTAAGGTTGACCAGATTTTGAATCAGCGGGTGAGCGGTGTTAACCAGCAGGGTGTGCTCTTCGGGGAACTGGAGCGACTGCTGGGTCAGCAGGGCGTTCATCTCTTGGAGGCGGCGCAGCGCTTCGGGCAGTAAGACAATCGCAGGGGGCGACGCATCGGCACTTTCGGCTTTGAGGGCCTCGGTGCGAATGGTCACCTTGGGCTTGTTGAGGGCTTTTTCAAACAGCTCCTTGATCTGCTCGTTGCGGGTTTTGTTGGTGGCGGGATCGACAATTTCGCCTGATTTTTCTTTGTCGATCAGGTTGTCGTCGAGATCGGAATCCACCCGCGAGAACCGCACATCGGGATATTCGCGCTCTAGGTAGCTGATGAAGTGGGAGTCGATGAAGGAATCCATGAACAGCACTTCTAAGCCTTGGCTCTTATGCAGTTCGACGTAGGTGGCTTGGGCGGCCGCATCGGTGCAATAGAAGACGCGATTTTCGTGACGTGCCTGGTTGCGCTCAAGGTACTCTTTGAGCGTGGTGTAGGTAGGTTGCGTGCTGTCGGTCGCTGGGGCCGCGGCGGGAGTGGAGACATCTTGCCAGACATCGCCCTCTGCCGATTGCACTTGAACGGCGGCGGTATCGCCAGAGGCCGAGGCGGCTGGGCTGGGGGCACCTTGCCAGGTGGTGCGATAGATCAAGATATCTTCGACCTGCTTTTTAAATTTGTCGTCGTTCATCGAGCCGAACTTGACAAAGGTGCCGAGGTCTTGCCAGCCCTTGATGTAGCTGTCGCGATCGTCGCGATAAAGCTCTTTGAGGCGATCGCCCACTTTCTTGGCGATGTAGTCGGCAATGCGGCGGACGGTGCGGTCGTTTTGCAGGAAGCTGCGGGAAACGTTGAGGGGAATATCGGAACTATCGATCACGCCGCGCAAGGGCAGCAGGAAGCGGGGGATCACCTCTTCGCAGTTGTCGCTGACGAAGACTTGGTTGCAAAATAGCTTGATCTGCCCCTTGGTGACATCGACGTCGGGCTTGAGCTTGGGAAAGTAAAGTATGCCGTTGACAACGAAGGGGTAGTCGGTGTTGAGGTGTACCCACAGCAGCGGCTCGTCTTGGAACGGATAGAGGTAGCGATAAAACTCCAGATACTCTTCTTTGCTGAGGTTGCTGGGAGATTCTTTCCAGGGCGCTTTTTGCTGGTTGATCTGCTCGCCATCGAGCTTGATCGGCACCGGCATAAAGTCGCAGTAGGTTTTGACGAGCTGCCGAATGCGGTAGGGTTCGAGGTAGTCTAACTCTTCGTCTTGCAGAGTCAGGGTGATGGTGGTGCCGCGATCGCTGCGGCTAGAGTCGCTGAGGGAAAACTGGGTCGAGCCATCGCACGACCAGTGCACCGCCTGCGCACCCTCTCGATAGGAAAGGGTATCAATCTCAACGATGGAGGCCACCATAAAGGAGGAGTAAAACCCTAGCCCAAAGTGCCCAATGATTTGCTGGTCACCGCTGCTCTTATATTTTTCGACAAATTCTTCGGCGCTCGAAAACGCGACTTGGTTGATGTACTTTTTGACCTCATCGGCGGTCATGCCAATGCCGTTGTCGGAAACCGAGAGCGTCTTTTTCTCTTTGTCGATGCTGATCTCGATGGCGGGTTCTCCGATGTCACCGGAGTATTCGCCAGAACGCGACACCATGCTGAGTTTCTGGATGGCGTCTACGGCGTTGGAGATCAGCTCTCGCAGGAAGATCTCATGGTCTGAATACAGCCATTTTTTGATAATTGGGAAAATATTCTCAGTATGGATGCTGATATTTCCCTGTTCCAGGATTGTCGTCATGGGGTGTCTTCTAGGAGATAAGTTACAGCAAGTGACAAAACAGCGAGCCTTAGGGTAGTGACTCGGAACAACGGATGGGCCAGCGGCCAGAAGACCAAAGGTCGGGTTTGATCAATCTGCTGTCCGAACGCTTCCTTCTCCAAATTATGCCCCTTTAGCCAGCCCGGCCCCGAGTCGGCTAAGGCGGATTAACCCTACGATAGGATTTCGGTTTTCCCTACCTCGACGGGTTCTGGGCGATCGCCCAATTTTTTGGTAAACAGCAGGGTATTGTCGATCAGCTCGACCACGATGGTGTCACCTTCGACAAAGGTGTTTTCTAGGAGCTTGGTGGCGATGGGGTTTTCTAGCTCTTTTTGGATAGCGCGCTTGAGCGGACGGGCCCCATACACCGGGTCGTTACCGACTTCGGCAATGTGGTTTTGGGCAGCGGGGGTTAGCTCTAGGGCGATCTTTTGGTCGGCGAGGAGGCGATGGATGCGCTGGAGCTGAATGCCGACGATTTGCCGTAGCTCTGTGAGGCTGAGGGCGTGGAACAGAATGATGTCGTCGACCCGATTGAGAAACTCTGGGCGGAAGTGCGATCGCAGGGCCTCTA
>DATNOW010000218.1:0-4712 GCA_036703515.1 Chroococcidiopsis sp. | reverse complement strand
GTGGGGGGATAGGTGGGGGAAGAAGGGAAGGTGTATACCGAGATCCATACGGAGTGACAGGTGAATTGGTTTCGGAACGTGCTGTAGAGACACTCACGGGAAACACTCTAGGTAGGGACAATCAGGATCTAAACACTGAAGATCTAAACACTGAGAGTCTAAACATTGAGAGTTTAAACGCTGAAGAATAAAACACCGACGGGCAAAATACTGAATCGGAAGTCGCTACGGATTAATCATCTTCCTATTTACGCGTAGTGAGACTGGGTTCACCTCATCCCAAAGTTCTATCCAATCGGGTGATTTAGGATGATTTTGATCGCAGTTATGTATATGGCTATGCATATGACTATGCATATGGCTCGATGCAATCAGCCAGGCAAATTACCCTTCGAGTACGGCCGACAGCTCATCAACAAAGCGCAAACGTCCACGGCAGAAGGCATGGAGCAGGCGATCGATCGCCCCTCGCTCTTCATCACTAATCGATTCATCAAATACGGCGGCCAACAGACCATAGCGATCAGCCAGGGTAATTGCACCAGAGGCGCTGACTTGGGCAAACAGTTCGGCAATAGCACCAGGGATAAGGGCGACAGGAACAGCCATAGGACAAGACGATTTTCAAGAACTCTATGCCTTTAATCATCGCCAGTTTTCCCCAATGGCTCGGTGACTGAACATGACCCGATTATGTGATTCTTTTGAGGCGATCGCGTGACAGCGGCATGAAGATTGGGTGACAGCCGACAGCAGCAAAAGTGATAGCTATCACAGAGGTGGGGCGATCGCATTGCACCCCAACCCTGAAATCCAGCCCGGGCAATGACTGCATTACGCTCTTAATGTAAACTTATGTTAAGAATTCTGTGTTGAATACCTGCGTCATATCCTATGCTGCTGCCTGCCATCTCCGTTCGGTTGTCTGGGTTTAGAATCCTTTGGGTAAGTCTATTGACGCTATTCATTGCCCTAGGGGCGATCGCAGCGCCCGCCCACGCCCTTGGCGGGGAACAGCCGCCGCTCGATCAGCCTGCGCCCATGTTTACGCTGCCGAGCAACGCCGGAGCAGGCGAAATTTCCCTAGCAGACTATCGCGGGCAGTGGGTTGTGGTCTATTTCTATCCCCAAGACTTCACATCGGGCTGCACCATCGAAGCACGCCGCTTCCAGCAAGATTTACCGAAATACATCGAGCGCAACACCCAAATCTTGGGCATCAGCGCCGATGATGTCGAGTCCCACGAGGAATTCTGCGATTCAGAAGGGCTGCGGTTTCCGCTGCTGGCCGATACCGATGGAGCGATTAGCAAGGCCTACGGGTCGTGGCTGGGGTACCGTTCACTGCGCCATACCTATGTGATCGATCCCAACGGCATCTTGCGCGATCGCTTTCTAGGGGTGAATCCGACGATCCACAGCAAAGAAGTACTAGCACGGCTTGATCAGCTGCAGGCCATGCCGCTTGAGATGGCAACCCCAGAAAGTTCTACCCCAGAGATTTCTGCTCTAGAGATTTCTAGCGCCTATGCAGCCGCTTAAGATCCGAGATTAGCCAAGCTTAAAATTCAACAGTTTGCACTTTGGACGCAGTGCTAGGTCTTGCGTCCAAAGTGCGTTTGTCCAAAGTGCGTTTGGGCAATTTTATGACGAGGCTTTACTCTCGCGGCATGATGATAGCGGCGTGATGACCAGGGCGGCAGCAGCAGGCTTGAAATCTCTGGATTTTTTTGAAATCTGTAGAAATCTGTGGAAATCTCTGCGCTGCAAGGTTTTACGTCTGATCTCATAGCACCGATAAAGCCGCATTGGCCCTGTTTTACAGCGATTTATTCAAAGCTTGCATTTTGACAATGCGATCCCTGCATGACAGCTAGTGCAATCTACAGGAGATCCGGGCAAAATCGAAGGAGTAGAACGCTTTTTCATAAACCAAGACCCTTTAGATCAAGATTCTTTAGTTCAAAACCCTTTAGATCAAGTTCATAGCCCAGGTTCATCGCTCAAGTTCACCGATCAAGCTTATAGATCAGGCTTACAGATCAGGTGCATAGAGCAAATCGATCGCTTAAAAACTCACCCTCTCGCCCCATCGCTATGATGGCTGGACTCCTTGTCATGACCACCAACGTTGAACAAACCAATCGGCTCAGCTACAACACTACATTCAACGCGCCAACCCAGGCTAGCTTCGACTTTGATGCGTGGGCCGCGCAAGTCAAGCAGCAGATGATCATGTCTTTGCAAAAACGGGGCGCACGTTCTGTTTAAGGATTGCCTTTATCCCACTCACCTCTGACACCCTCTTTTCTTTGGAAAAGGGGGTTTATTTTATGGCGATCGCCTGGTTTGCCATCGTTTTTCTATACATTTGGGACAGTACTTGGAATAGTACTTGGAATAGTATTTGGAGTAGTTTCTCTATAAACGTCAAAAGCCCTAAAACGCCATAACCCTTACCGGCCTAAGCATCTGCTATACAAACAGAGGCTGCGGTAAGGGTCGGTTTGTGACGTGCTGCTGCGTTCCTAGAACGATAGGGCCGGCCAATCAGGTTCGCGATAATAGCGGGTCATGTCATCAAATTTGCGCAGCTCGGCCCGGTGCACCAAAAACGGCTGCCGCATTTCTAGGTCTAGCCAACTGAGGTTGAGCGCGTTAATGGTTTCGCTAAACGCATCCCGGTCGAGTTGAGCCATGCCTTCACCAAAGTAACCCAAGGTAATGTGGGCAGTGAAGTGATATTGCTGCTCAACGCCTAGAGCAAACAGTTCAGGCTGCTGATAAATAGCGCGACGGAGATGGAGCAACCGGTTATAGGAGTCTTCATCCTTGGGCGCTAGACAAACACCAAGGGCGCGGGGCATCAACACGAGCCCCATAATTTGCCAATAGGACGGTTGACCTATGTGGACTTTGCCGCGGCATTGCTCAAAGCTTTGCTGAATGCGATCGCGCAGCTTAGTTTGAAAGTCGGGATTTTCGTCAGCATGACGGTAAGAGCTATCCCAAATTAGATCCGCCAGAGTCATGTGAAAGCTATCGGGCGGCAATGGGATCAGCACGTCGGGCGACAGGGTTTCCACGAGCTGCTTCTGAAAAGTGCCCAGATGTTCATAAAACGCCTGGTTCTCAGTTTCTTCGACCCAGGGCGGTGTAATCACCGAATAGCCCGGAAACGCGATCGCCTCATAGGCTGCGCTCGTGGAGGATCGTTGAAACTTAGGAGAGGTATGGGTATGTTGTGCCTGTGACTTGTAGGCTTCGGGCAGCGTCAGTCTGGCTACCCGATTGATATAGGTCTGATATGAGTCATCCAAAGTCGATCGCCTCGCCTGATTCAAGTGTGAGGAAATAGAGGAAATAAATGCAGAAGAGCATTCCCTTAATTTAGCGATAATCTGCCTATCCACCCATCTTGACTTCGCTCAACGCGAGTGCTCAGCTCACTGCGACAGTCCTAAATGCGGTCGGGACAGGCCCATAGGGAGAGCTTAACATTGTTTGGGGATCACAGCACTAGTGCAGGTTTGACGCGATCAAACTGCGATCTATGAGAGCGTTTTTAGAAGCCCTTGGCGTCTACTGCTGTAGCCTTAGCTCCAGTCTTCGCGTTGGGTGCCGCGCCCTTTATAAACCTGGGCGGCTTGATGGATTTGACGGGTTTTAGCGTAAAGCTCTTCTTCGCTTAATCCCCACTGCTGCAAGACTTTGGCCAAGTCAGTCTGGATATCGCGTGCCCCCGGAAAGTCATCATAGCGAATCCGCAACCGGGCTAACTCGGCCAAGTTAAAGTCTGTGGGCTCAGCCCCTAGCAAGGTGTTGACGATTTGGCGATCGCTTGTCCACTGCGGGTGCTGCTGTTCGAGGGAGCCGGATAGGGCGGAAGAATCTGCCATAGGAGATGGAATAGGTCGTGGTCGATAGCCTACCACGGGTTGCCGATCAGCGTAAATGCCGCCCAATAGTAGGGATGGGACAAGACGCGATCGGAAATTTTGAGGCTGTCTTCGGGCAGCGGCAGTTCGCCAATGCCGTCTAAGCCTTTGATGACGCCATCTTCTAGATACACCCGCCCGCTGAGCATGGCGATTTGGGCTTGGCGGAGAGCTTCGGCCTTGATGGGCGATCGCTCTAAGGAATAGTAAAACTCGGTCATCAGTGCCGCCGTGCCCACATCGCTGACATACCACAGGCTGGCCACCGCACTCTTGACCCCCGCTTGCACGGCCAATCCGGCAAAGCCCAGCTCGGCTTCCTCATTGCCCAGCGCCGTTCGGCAAGCGCTCAGCACCAGCATTTCCACCGGAGGGTCGTTCCAACCCATCTGGGGCACTTGGTTCATCCGCAGCTTATCGTTCCAGAGCTGAATGTAGGAATTGCTGATCGCCCCGCCGTTAAAGTCGGCGTGGGTGGCCATGTGGATGATGCCAAAGGGCTGTTGCGATCGCAATTCGCGCAGGTTATCCAGGGTGGCGGTGTCATTCAGAATGATCCGCCCCCGCCACAGATCCAGCGCCAGGGTCGAAATTTCCACGGGCACCGATGGCAGCGGCACTTGCCCCTCGGTGCTTTCGGAAATGCCCAAAGCCAACATTTGCGAATCACGAATGTCAACATAGCGCGTATCGGTCAGACTGAGGCTCGGCATTAGCCCCAGACTATAGCGTTGGACGAGAAACTCTTGCCCGTTGTGTAATGCGGCAAAGGGG
>DATNOW010000217.1:0-2645 GCA_036703515.1 Chroococcidiopsis sp. | reverse complement strand
TCTAGTAGCGATCGAATGGGCAGAACGGCTGACCTACTTGCCACCGGACTCTGTGACGATTCGCCTGACTCAAGTAGACGATGCCCGTAGGGCTGAGATTAGTGGGGAAGGGGTTCGGGCTCTTAGGGACGTTGGGTGGCGATCGCCATTTTGACACCGGGGATCGTTCGCAGTTTGTCCATCACCGCTACAACCTGGCCGTGGCTTACGTGGGTGTCGGCGTTGATCACCACCAAGGGATCTTGCCCCGACTGAAGCTGCGATCGCACCTGTTGCTCTAAGCCGTTGAGCTGAATCGGCTGACGATTGAGGAATAACTGCCCCTGAGCGTCGATGGTGACGACCAATTGAGTCTGAGGCTGGGAGGTGGCTGTCGATGCCCCTGGTAGGGTCACAGGCAGCCCCTCAGAGCGGGTCAGGAACAACGTTGACATGATGAAAAACGTCAGCACCGCAAAAATCACGTCGATCATCGGCACGATGTTGATCTGCGGCGGTGGATCGGGTTCATTGGGTAGGCGCATGGGTACTGCCTCGTTCATAGCGACGCCGGTAGAGCAGCTCTAGCTGCCCACCATATTCCTGGATCAGGGCAATCTGGCGCTGGTACAGCCCCCGAAACGTATTGGCAAACAGCAGGGTGGCGATCGCCACCACCAGCCCGGAAGCTGTCGAAATCAGCGCTTCGCTGATCCCGGCCGTCACGCCTTGGGTCTGAGTGCCGCCGATGTCCCCCAGTCGCAGGGAGGCAAAAGAGCCGATCAAGCCCAAAATCGTGCCCAGTAGCCCCAGCAGGGGGGACACGCTAATAGCTGTATCAAACACCGTATTAAACCGCTTCAGCAGCGGCAACTCTGCTTGCGCAGCCGTTTCTAGGGCGAGGCGAAATTCTTCGGGGGTAGGACGATCGAGTTCTAGCGCCGCCAAAAAAATTCGAGCAACGGGTAAGTAGGAATGCTGCTGCAATTTTTGCAAGGCGGCTTTAACGCTGCGGCGATAAAGCCCCAAAACTTCGCGCACGATCCGATCTTGCTGCCGCACTAGCTGATACCAAAACAAAATCCGCTCGAAAATCAGGGCTGTCACCAAAATAGACAACCCCAATAGGGGCAGCATGACAACCCCACCGCGGAGAAAAATATCAATGATCGGCATGGATTATAGGATCGACATGGTCTACGGACGCTAGACTCAGCCCGTTCCGGGAAAGTGGTCTATCTGAGCATAACCACTAAAGACCAGATTTTGACCATGAGTTTCGAGGCGATTGAGCCGCAGCATCACCCCGTCCAGATCAAAGCGATCGAGGTCTACCATGCCGTTGAGCACTTCGGCAAAGGCATCGGTTAACACCTTCGAGAGCGCCTGTACGTCCTCAGGCACCGCTGCCGCATCAAAAATCGGATCTTTGAAGACGATCCGCCGCCGCTTTTCTACGGTGACTGTGGCCAATAGCCGAATTGGCACCGCTTGACGGTTGGGCAAATCGGTTTGGGCAAAGATTTTGACGCGGTTCTCGGGCAGCAACTGCAGGTGCACGTCGCTAAACGAGACCGGTTCGCCGCCTGACAAGTTGGTCAACGCTTCCAGGTTGACGCCAATGAGGTGCTTTTGCACAAGCTCAGCCTGGAAGGCGCGATTGATCCCGTCTTCTGACAAAATCACTTGGGCCACCGCTTGAGTGGGCTGCTTGAGGCGAATCTTACCGCCCAACAGGGAGCTGGGATCAATCGCCACCGCATCGGTTTCAAAGGACATTTCTTCGATCTGAAAGTCGCGCCGGATCACAAGACCGCGGCCGCTCATCTTAAAACTATCGACACTACCCTGCAGGAGTTTGCTGGATGGATAGCAGCGAATTGCGACATCGACAGATTCACTTTGCGTGAATAAATGACGGATGGATTGACTAGCAACCGCATTGAGCATGCGTTCACCTAAATCCGTTCCGGGTGGTGTAGAGCCAAGGATTCCGCCAAACATGCTGCTATCTGCTAAAAACGCCATTGAAGCCAGTCTCACCCATTTGTAACAAAATATAAACAATTCGACAATCTCAAACTTCACGAATAAAGTTTAGTGAAGTTTATGAGAATGATAGGGAGTGGGCAAATTGTGCGATAAAAGGCCGTTTTGGCGGCAATTTGTGACGAAAACAGCGTATCCCATTTTGAAATCTGATGAATACTATAGACACTTCCGATGACCGATGGAGTTAAATTTGTTTGCAGTAAAAAGGGCTGCGACAGTGCTCATTTTTCTCTAATAAAATTTTCATTTCTTTACAATTGACTGGGGTGTTTAGGAAACTGGGTGGCATTTAGGCAAAGCGGGAGGAGATCGGTCAAGGGTGAAGTCAAAGCACTAGAGTGAGCTAGGTTAAGGCGGGTGAGGGCGATCGCTCCTCCCCAATGTCTTTGTGGGCAATAGTTTTGGCGATCGCCGTGATTGATTTCTCGCTACTACTCCTTAACCTCTGCTGAGGCTCTGGGCCCGCCGCAGGATTAAAAAATGCACTGCACAGGAAAACCTGAGCGCAATAAAGTTAAAAATGTTCAAACAACTGCCGAAAGCTCTAATCTAGAAGAGAGGGCGATCGCGCCTTTTTTAGTTTCTACCCTTTTGGGGCAGAGGCTGTTCACACT
>DATNOW010000216.1:0-2224 GCA_036703515.1 Chroococcidiopsis sp. | reverse complement strand
GGAGTGGGTCAAAATCTGCGCGATCACGTCCTGGCTCCCATCACTTACCGAGCGACAGAGGATGTCCATCCTGTTGGCACCAGTAGTGGGATCGCTGAAGCGGGATTGTACTTTCACAGTCAGCATAACGAGGATACTGTGCCCGATTTACAATGTTTCTCCGGGCCGATTCTGTGGGCACCGCCTGGCTCTAACCGCTCTGGCACCGGGTTCTTTGGGGTCGCCTCATTAACCCAGCCTGAAAACATTGGCGATGTCAGGTTGCGATCGCGCAATCCACAAGATCCACCGCTAATTCGCTTGAACTATCTGCAACGTGAAACCGATGTGCAAAAGCTGGTCGAAGGAATTAAAGTCTTACGTCGAATCTTTGAATCCAGTACCTTTGATGAATTTCGGCGCGAGGAACTGGCTCCCGGTCTGGATGTGCAAAGTGATGAGGCGATCGCCGCTTACGTTCGAGAAGCTTGCGATACCCTGTCCCATCCGGTAGGCACTTGCAAAATGGGCACTGATCCCATGGCGGTGGTCGATCCTGAACTGCGAGTTCATGGCGTTGAGGGTTTGCGGGTCGTCGATGCCTCCATCATGCCAACGCTGACGACTGGCAATACTAATGCACCCACGATCATGATTGGTGAAAAAGCAGCAGATTTAATTAAACATGGGACTCGCCAACCCCTGTTAGCACGAGCAAAAACACACCATTAATTGACAATCGATGTCCTTGTATATTTAGGAATTCATGGTATGCCCAATCAAACATCGCCTCGCGTTTGGTTAATCACAGGTAGCTCAACAGGGTTTGGTCGTGCTCTGGCTGAAGCCGCATTGGCTCAGGGCGATCGCGTCATTGTCACAGCCCGCAATCTCGACAAAATTCAGGATTTAGAGCAGCAGTATCCACAGACTGCAAAAGCTGTTCGGTTAGATGTCACCGATCCAGCAGCTATTCAGACGGCTGTGCAAAGCGGACTAGCAGCATTTGGCAAGATTGATATATTGGTGAACAATGCAGGCTATGGCTTGATGGGCGCGATCGAGGAAGTCAGCGATCAGCAAATTCGCGACCAATTTGAAACCAATTTCTTTGGACTGCTCAATGTAACTCGTACTGTTCTTCCCATATTTAAGCAGCAACACGCGGGTCATATCGTAAACATTTCCTCTATCGGCGGACGCATGACCGCGCCCATGCTGGGACTGTATCACGCCTCCAAATTTGCAGTCGAAGGTCTGTCAGAAACCCTGGCACAGGAGCTAGAACCGTTTGGTATTCATATCACCCTCATCGAACCCGGTGGCTTTGGGACGGACTTTGCCAGTCGCTCTTTGGCTACAGCAGCACCAAAACCAGAGTACGCTTCTATCCGAGAGCAATTCATCCAGTTTGCGGCAGAGCAGCCTCGCGGTCATGTCCCTACAGGGGTGCAATCGATTCTCAAGATCGTGCAACTCCCGCACCCCCCCCTTCGCCTAGCGATTGGGCCTGGCGCATTGCCAATGTTGGTGCAAAAACTATCCTCAGATATTGAGGAATACCAACGGTTTGAAGATATTTGGCAAGCCTCTACCGCCAATGCGTCCGTAGGATTCAGTTTTCCCAGCCATTAAGGAGATGAACATGACCGACAAAACATGGCTGATTACAGGAGCCTCACGGGGCTTTGGTGCGGAAATTACAAAGGCAGCTTTGGCAGCGGGTGACACCGTGATTGCGACGGCCCGGAATCAAACGGCTCTGCAATGGCTGGGTGACAGCAAACAACTGTTGACGGTGAGTATGGATGTGACCCAGGAAACCCAGGTGCAAGCAGCGGTGGCAGCCGGATTGGACAAATTTGGACAGATCGATGTACTGGTCAATATTGCTGGATTCGGCTTGTTGGGAGCGATCGAAGAAAGTAGCGTAGAAGAAGTTGAAAACCTCTACCGAACCAACGTTTTTGGCGTACTAAATGTAATCCGCGCCGTGCTACCCAGCATGCGTCAACACCGTTCTGGACACATCATTAATCTCTCCTCGATCGGAGGTTATCGTGCCTCCGCAGGCTGGGGAATCTACAGCTCAACCAAGTTTGCGGTGGAAGGCATTACCGAAGCCCTACATCATGAGTTGGCACCGTTGGGGATTCATGCAACGGTCGTTGAACCAGGCTACTTCCGGACTGATTTTCTGGATAACACCTCTCTTCGCAAGACCGCAACCCAAATCGCTGATTAT
>DATNOW010000215.1:0-3304 GCA_036703515.1 Chroococcidiopsis sp. | reverse complement strand
TACCGGCGAGTGCTTGACCGAACTGCACGGGCATCGGGGCTGGGTGCGATCGGTGGCCTTTAGCCCTGTTCGTGAACCGTCTGGTGAAACTTCTGATGAAACGTCTGCTGAACCGTTTTTGCAAAAGAACGCCCAAATCCTCGTCAGCGGCAGCCATGACCACACAGTGCGGGTGTGGGATTGGCAGACGGGGCAATGCCTGCGTGTATTAAGCGGTCATACCGACTGCATCCAGTCGATTAGCATTAGCCCCGACGGGCAGTGGATCGCCAGCGCCAGCAACGATCAGCAGGTCAAGGTTTGGCAGGTCGCCACCGGAGAGTGCATGCGCAGCCTGAGCGGGCATCTCAACTGGGTGCAGTCGGTCGCCTTCAGCCCCATGCCGCCCGCCGCCCCAGGCCAGAATGGCCACAGCATCAGCTTGGCCAGCGGCAGCAACGACCAGTCGATTCGGCTGTGGGATGTTGCCAGCGGGCACTGCCGACAGGTGTTGCAGGGGCAGATCAAGGATATCTGGTCGATCGCCTTTAGCCCCGATGGCTCTACCCTCGTCAGCGGCAGCAGCGACGAAACCGTGAAACTGTGGGATGTGCAGTCGGGGCTGTGCCTGCGCACCGTGCGGGGACACTCTAATCTAGTGCGCTCGGTAGCATTTAGCGGCGATGGGCAACTGCTGGCCAACGGCGGCGACGACCAGCAAGTGCGGATTTGGCAGGTGGCGTCGGGGCGCTGCCTCAAAATCCTCAAGGGACACAGCAACGGCATCTGGTCGGTCGCCTTTAATCCCGTCTATTCCCAGTGGCTGGCCAGCGGCAGCAATGACCATACCCTCCGCCTGTGGAATATTCAAACGGGGGAATGCGTCCGCACCTTTCAGGGTCATACAAGCTGGGTGCGATCGCTCGCCTTTAGCCCCGATGGTAAAACGATCGTCAGCGGCAGCACCGACCAAACCGTCAAACTATGGGACGCCCTCAGCGGCGAATGTTTGCGTACCCTCAGAGGGCACACCAACTGGGTGCGTACCGTGGCCTTTAGCCCCGATGGTAAAACGATCGCCAGCGGCAGCGACGACCACACCATCCGCCTCTGGGATGCCCAGACCGGCGCATGTCAAGCGGTGCTCCAAGGGCACAGCGAAGGCATCTGGGCGATCGCCTTTCATCCCACCCAGCCATTGCTAGCCAGCGGCAGCGACGACCACACCGTTGCCCTGTGGTGTTTGCACACCCACACCCTACAGCAGCATCTACAGGGGCATAGCGACTGGGTGCGATCGCTCGCCTTTGCCCCCACCGGCACCCACCTCGCCACCGCCAGCGACGATCGCACCCTCAAACTCTGGGATATCGCCACCGGCCACTGCCTCAACACCCTCCACGGCCACCACGGCGGCGTGTGGAGCGTAGCCTTTAGCCCCCGCCAACCCCTACTCGCCAGCGGCAGCGAAGACGAAACCATCACCCTCTGGCACCTCGAAACCGGGCAACCCCAGCACACCCTCACCGTCGAACGGCTCTATGAAGGGATGAATATCACAGCCGCCACCGGCATCACCAACACCCAAAAAGCCACACTGCGATCGCTCGGGGCAACAGAAGATTAGACCACCCACTCTCCCTCCCTCCCAAACGCCGCCTTCTCAGATCAAAATCGTTATGACTATGATATATTTGTAACGCAATGTAATAATTGCTTGCGATGGGTGCGCGCTCGGCAGCAGTAGCCCGGCATTTGTACCAATAGCGCACGATTTAGTTTTGCAGTAGACGCAGTTTTTAAAGGAGAGATCAGTTTATGACCCACCACGCCGAAGGAGTCCTCCGGGTTGGTCTATCAGCACCCGAGTTTACGGCTGATGCTGTCGTCGATCAAGAGTTTAAGACAATCAAGCTGTCTGACTATCGCGGTAAGTATGTGGTTCTGTTCTTTTACCCGCTAGACTTTACCTTCGTTTGCCCAACCGAAATCACCGCATTTAGCGATCGCTACGACGAGTTTAAGGCCATCAATACCGAAGTATTGGGTGTGTCTGTTGATAGCGTCTTCTCCCACCTCGCCTGGATCCAAAGCGATCGCAAGAGCGGTGGCGTTGGCGACCTCAACTATCCCCTCGTTGCCGATATCAAAAAAGAAATCAGCGCAGCCTACAACGTCCTCGACCCCGAAGCCGGTATCGCCCTGCGCGGCCTGTTCATCATCGACAAAGAAGGCGTCATCCAACACGCTACTATCAACAACCTAGCCTTTGGCCGCAGCGTCGATGAAACCCTGCGCGTCCTGCAAGCCATCCAGTATGTGCAGTCTCACCCCGATGAAGTCTGCCCCGCTAACTGGAAGCCCGGTGAAGCGACGATGAACCCCGACCCCGTTAAGTCGAAGGAATACTTCGCAGCGGTCTAGTCTGAAGACTTGTCATTCTGTTTCTCAATGGTTTTGCGGGATGGGCGATCGCTCATCCCGTTTTTTGTTGTGGGGATGGGGGGGCGATGGCTTCTCTGCTCAAAAAAAATTAAAAACTCGGCATAATATTTGAACTGTAAGTCAAGAATTTTTAGTACAAAAGTTCTTCTGTGGTTTGTGACCGATTACAATATCAACGGTTCACTATTAATCATGTCCGTGGTCAAATCACCGCTTCGTTATCCAGGGGGCAAGTCTAGAGCTATAAAGCTCATCACGAGTCTAATCCCCCAAGGGGTTACAGAACTCGTTTCCCCATTTTTTGGTGGGGGATCTATCGAGCTCAACTGTGCATCCCAAGGGATTCAGGTGTACGGTTATGATAGTTTCAAGCCTCTAGTAGCTTTCTGGAACTTTCTGCTTACAGATTGCGAACGCTTGGTTGCCGAAGTGCAAAAGCACTACCCTCTAAGCCGTGAGCAATTCTATGCGCTTCAAAAACTGCATCTAGATGAGGAAACAGAAGAGCAAGGTATTCTCTTTTTTGTGCTAAATCGAGCTTCCTTCTCAGGAACAACCTTGAGTGGGGGTTGTTCTGAAGAGTCTGTCAGACTTCGTTTTACTCAGTCTTCTATTGATCGTCTCGCATCATTCCAAGTTCGTAATTTGAGTGTTAAGCTTGCTGACTTTCATGATTCTCTAGAACGGCATCCAAAAGCGTTTCTATATCTTGATCCACCCTACATGATTAAATCGACCCTCTATGGCAACAGAGGGAGTACTCATCGAGGGTTTGACCATATGGGTTTATTCGAAAAACTTCGGCATCGAACCGGCTGGATTTTGTCTTATAACAATTGTGAGCAAGTTCAGGATCTCTATAAAGATTTCAAAATTATTT
>DATNOW010000214.1:0-4083 GCA_036703515.1 Chroococcidiopsis sp. | reverse complement strand
CCGGGCACCACAAAGACCCCAACCTGTTTTAGGGCTTGATAAAGCTCTTGGTCGCTGATCGGTAGGTCTTGGAACCACAGCCAGGCAAAAATCGTTCCTTCGCCTCGGTGCATAAACCAAGGAATGTCGTTGGGCATGGCGCTATCGAGTGTGGCCTCTAAGATAGCCAGCTTGGCTTGATAGAAGGGGCGAATGATCTGACTGGAAATATTTGCGAGGGCCCCTGAGCGAATCGCTCGGGCGGCGATCGCCTGCCCGTAGCGCGAGGAGTGGATGCACAAATTGGTCTGGAACGATTCCAGTGTTTCAATTACGCGGGCATCACCGATGGCGATGCCAATGCGCTCGCCGGGTAGTCCGACCTTCGATAGACTCAAACAGTGCAAGATATTGTCGCCAAAGATCGGCGTCATCTCCGTAAAATTTAGCCCTGGGTAGGGGCTGGCATAGGCCGAATCGACCAGCACCGGCACGTCGTAGGGGGCAGCCAAGGCGGCGATTTTCTGCACTTCCTCGTCGGTGAGCAGGTTGCCGGTGGGGTTGCAGGGGCGCGAAAACAAGACAAACCCCGTCGTCTCGTCGATCGCAATTTGGCTAAAGTCGGGGCGATATTTAAACCGGTGGTGGGGTGCGTCGATGTCGAGGGCGGGGCGATAGGCACTCACCGCCTCGGGGATCAGGCTGATGCCGCCGTAGCCGGTAAAGTCGGGGCTGAGGGGCAGCACAATCTGTTTGAGCTGGCCGTCGCGGGTGTAGCCACCGAGGGCATTGGCGGCAAAGAAATAGAGTGCCTGACTGCCCGGTGTAATTAAGACGTTGCGCTCGGTCAGCGTCAGCCCATAGCGCTGGTTGAAGTCTTGCACCACAGCGTCAATCAACGGCTGATAGCCTTGGCTCATGCCATAGCGACAAACGACCTCACCATACTCGTCGCCAGCCAGCAAATCGGCGGTGCAGTCGCGCCAAAGCTGCTCGACTTCAGGCAAAATCAGCGGGTTGCCGGCGCTGAGGTTGATGAAAACCTGCCCGGCTCGCTGCGACTCAATGATGTCTTTCATGATGGCGCGCACGCCGGTCAGGTTTGACATTTGTTCGCCAAATTGAGTTAGAGCCGGGATCATGGGTATTTGCTAGGGAGTGAGGGGTGGAGGTGCTGCACGGGCTGAGCTTAGGCTGAGCTAGCCTTGAAGAACGAGACTGAGAAAGCTCTCCCCTCGATGCTTAAGAGCTTAAGGGGCGTTAGGAGAAGCGATCGCCGGGGTTGAACTGGCTTCGGGGGATGGGGTGAGGCTAGACGGTTCACCGCTGGGCGATGGTTCTGCCGCAGGCAGGACGCTGGGCGCTGGAGTATTGTCTGCGCTCGGGAGTGCGGGTTGGGACGGATCGCGCCAGAAGGTAATTGCCCCGCTGAGGGGTTTGACCTGGGTGCCGGGGTAGTAAAAACTGAGAATGCGATCGCTAGACCAGCCCAGATCCCCAAGATGATAGGCCCCGGTTTGGCTCATGCCGACACCGTGCCCCAGACCACCTCCAACGAAGGCATAGCCCTTGAGAATGCGGGCAGGCGGCAGCGACTGCGGCGTTTGGGAGTTGCTGTCTGTTGGCGCTTGGGCTTCTGGCTGCGAAGAAGAGCCTAGGGTGGGCGGCTGGGGGAGTTCTTCGTAGACGGGTTCTAGATAAAACAGGGTGCTGTTGGGGGCATAGAGGGCGCGCAGCACTTCGTCTTTGTCGAGCTCGATCACCCCTCGATCGGTTTGAACGGTCATGTGCTGCACCCGTCCAGCCGGCGATCGCTTCGTCACCTCTAGGGATTGGATTTGGCTAAAGTTGGCCAGCGGGCTTTGGCGATTGGTCAGATATTCTTTGAGATCGCTGGCGATTTCATCGAGCGTGCTCTCGACCCGCCAGCGGAACATGTCCCAGCCCTCTTCGTTAAACCCGTCTCGACGGTTAATGAAGCTGCGGAAGTTTTGCTCATCGGCGAGGCTCTGCCGTGACAGATCCCAGACATTCTCGGTAGAATCGACCACTGCCCGTAGGTAGGGGCGATCGGGGCCATTCCACACATCGCTAAAGGGGGCGGTGATGCCGCCAGTCGTTGATGAATAGAGGGCGTCTACAAGTTCGTTTTGGTAGGTCAAAACTTTGCCCCGGGTGGTGGCGATCGCCTGATCTGTGATGCTGGCGGCCCCGGTCAAGCCCCGATAAACCTGACACTGGGTGTCTGCGCAAAGCTGGTAATTGTCAATCGCAAATCGGCGCAGATTGCGCAGTGCGTAGGTACGTGCCAAGATTGCTTGCGCTTCGATGGTGGTGCGGGGCGCGCCTAAGCCGATTTCATGGGGCACGACGCCGCGCAAATAGGTCTCGATCGGGACTGGATTGACGAGGGTATAGGTGCCGTAGGCATTGGGCTGCAGCCGGAGGCTACCGGCATACAGGCGACGCTCAGGCGACTCGTCGCTATCGACAGTGACAAAGGTGCGGCTATTGCCGCTGGTGATGCTGAACTGGTCGCGTTCAAACCGGTAGCCGTTGACTAAAAACGTGGCTTTGGGGATTTGGGTCTGGGTTTGGCTATCGAGAAAAGCCGTCTGTGCCCCGTTGGCCTGGAGGTTTTGCATTAGCAACTGCCGCAAAAGCGGCGTGCGATAGGTTTCGCGCTTGGCCCAAACTTGCCACTGGCGCGGCTGCGCGATTTCCACCTCGATGCCCTGCGATCGCCACTGGTTGGCGCTATCTTCTGCACTTTCAAAGCTGCGGTGGGTGCTCAACACAACCCGCTCGGTGACCGCAGGCTCCGGCAGGGGCTGCATCGTGATTTCTAGCTTGACGCTGCTGGTGGTGCTAATGCTCTGGCGCTGCCCGTTGCTATCAAAGGTAACGGTCAGGCGATCGCCCGACATTGGGGCGAGAGTCAGTTTATCGGATGCCTTGCTGCCAAACCGCTGCACAATACCGATGTCTAAGACGGGCTCCTGGGGCGTTTGGGCACTGGCGGGTTGAGACGAGATTCCTGCCCAGCAGCCCGCCGTTAGCATGGCGAGCCCTGTGATGTGTCCTGACCACCGCAGCCACAGGTGGGCTGGCGATGGATGCTGGGAAATGGGTTTGGGGGCGGCTTGGGGAGTGGTTTTGGGAGCGTGTTGCAGTTGTCTAGTCACAGTGCTGATTCCAGACGCAAGGACATCAAATCGAAGCTGTGGAGCAATCTCCATAGAGGGATATGGAGTGATTAGGAGGCGCAATTCGGGAGCGCAATTCGGGAGCGCGATTGGCGTGTGCGATGATTTGCTCAGCGATCGCCCACCCTAAGTATCGCGTGCCATCGTAAGGGGAGCAATCCCAACTACTAAGGTTAACACTTCTCCATAGAACGGTACTGGGGTGGCGAAGGTTCCCCCAGAGTGGAGCGCCAGTCTTTCTTCTCCGCCCCAGGTTATATGGTCTCAGGTTATCAAAGGGGCATAAAAGAGAGATTACAAAATCCGACAGCCGTTTTCTCTGGCGTTAGAATTCAAAGACTCTTTGGCATCATGCCAACCTATCCTGTTGCTGGATCTACACGCAGATGAAGAGGCGAACGCTACGACGGTTTTGGACGATTCTGTGCTGCACGCTGCTGTTACAGGTTTGTATGGTCAGCGCCCAAACCCAAGGGCTGTCTGCGATAGAGCCTTCCGGATCATTCGGGCGATCGCCATCCTTACTGGCCCAAGCTGCCGCTCCTGAGCCCCAAGGTTTTGACCAGCTCCTGGCCGGCACTCAGCGACAAGAGGGTTTGCTGACGCTCCACCGTAACCCAGACGACGGCACGGTGTTTTTGGAACTGACCCAAAATCAGCTCAATCGCAACTTTCTGGCGGTCGTCACCCTCGATTCGGGCATTGGTGAGGGTTATGCCATGCGGGGGATGCCCGTCAATGACTTTTTGATGCAGTTTCGGCGGGTCAACAACCAAATTCAGCTGGTTGTGCCCAACGTTTACTTCCGCACGACATCGGGTGATCCCCAGCGTCCAGCAGTCGAGCAAGCTTTTAGCGATTCGGTTCTCTATGCGTTGCCCATCAAGGCAATTCATCC
>DATNOW010000213.1:0-4159 GCA_036703515.1 Chroococcidiopsis sp. | reverse complement strand
GAGGTAACAGCAGAAACCATTTTGGGGCCAGCCTCGGCGATCGCGGTCACTGCCTGCCCTGCCCCTGTAGTGATTCGGATAACAACTCCGGCGATCGCAGTCCCAACGCCCGTCACAAGCCCAGTGACAAAGGTTTGCACCGCTACCGACGCCTGAGTAAAGGCTAGCTGGATCGTAGTGCCAATCATCGTAAATTGCGCCGAGATCAACCCTAGAAACGCGCCGATCGCTGGCCCGACCTGCGCTAAATTGGCGGGCAACTCCTGAAGCGCAAGCCCGATAGTTGCTTGAATGTCTTGCAGTTGTAGATCTGTGCCTGTGACCGCTGCACCAATGGCAAGAATCGCCGCTGGTATTGCCAATAGCCCGGCCGCCACGCCAGCGATCGCCACAAATGACCCAGCTACTAGCCCCACCGCCCCGCTGACCGCCCCCATAATGCCAGCCGCGCCGCCCATCATCGCGATCGCCCCGCCAATGGTGCCAATAGCGCTGACCACACTGCCAACGGCAATCAAAACAGGGCCAACAGCCGCTGCCACAAGAGCGAGTGCTACGCCAATTTGGGCGATCGCCGGATTGGCATCAGCAAAGGAAGTGAAGCCATCAATCACGGGCACGATCGCCGCAGCGATGTCATTCAAAGCAGGCAGTAGCACTGAACCAATTGAAATAGCCATCCTCATGAGAGACGCCTGCACTCCCTCTAGGGCTGATTGAGTGGTTTGCTGACGTTTAGTAAACGTCGCCATCATTGACCCGGCCGGGATATTTTCGGTATCGAGCAGGGTGTTTTTAAAGGCGTCCAAGTTTTGAATGGCCGAGGTCATCATGGCGCTATCGCTACCGCTGCCAAACATTCGCTGAATCAGTGACGTATCGCCGCTTTCCGCTACGGCATCCATAAAAGTGGTGATGGCCCCAACCGCATCGTGTTTGATCATCTGCTCAAACTCACGAGCAGGCAGCCCAATCTGGGCCAAAGCATCCTGAAAATCGCCGCTCTGCTGAGTAGCGTTTTGCAAGCTCGGCAGCATTGAGTTTAGAGACGTGCCCACCACCTCAGGCGCATAGCCTAAGTTCAAAAAAGCTGCTGATAGAGCCGTAGCCGAGTTATTGGCCAGCCCAAAGGTGCGCGTAGCGCCCCCCGCCCGCTGCAACACGTTCATAATTGCGGCTTCAGATGTTGCACCCGTATCGGCGAAGTAGTTAATGGCATCGCCAAGGGATTGCAAGCCCTCGATATTCACTCTGCCCTGCGCGTCTTGATAACCCAAAACGTTGGTCAGCGTGGCCATGCTAGAGCCCGCTTCTTGCGCGCTCACGTCAAACGCCACCGATGCCGCTGTCACCGTGCGCGTATAGTCTTCGAGCTGCCCAAACTGCACACCCAGCTTGCCTGCCTCGGTGGCGATCGCCGTCACATCACCCGGCATTTGTCGCATTTCTCGCGACAAGTCCATGATCACCGCCTGGGCATCAGCCGCCTGCTGAGAGCCATTGTCAAACCCGTAGGCTTTGTTCAAGTCCGCCATTTGGGACTCAAACTGTACCGCCGCATAACCCGCCGCCCCAAGCCCAGCAACAATAGGCAAAGTCAAGTTTTGGGTCATGGATTGCCCAATGCCCGTGAGGCTCCGCCCCAAGTCCTGAAAGTTGCGACTTGTCTTTTGGATCCTCTCAATTTGCTGCTGCACCTCAACGATGGCGTCAATCGCATCGCTATTTGAGGCGGTGATTAAAATTTCGAGCGCAGATTGTGACATCTACCTGTCCTTCGCGGCATCGCGCTGCGCTTTGTCATGTTCGGCCATTGCGTCTTGGATTGCCCTAGTCCATAGGCGCAAACCGGCAATGCTTAGCTGTCGCCAGTCGTCGAGTCCCCATCCGCTAAAGCGTCCGAGGTGGACGAGATCTTTGGGCTGGGCAGTTCCTTGAGCAAAGCCGCCGTGATATTACCGAGTCGGTTAGCCGCCTTAAACCCAATGCCGATGGGCGGTTTTTCGGTGAGGTGGTCGATTGTTAGGGGGTTGCCGTCAATCAAAAAAAGTTTGAGGATCAGCCAGCGCATCGACTCTTCGGGTCTGGATTTCGACTTAACCGACATCGCCTGAAACTGAAAATAAATGTCGGTGTCAAGTTCGTCCTCATCGATCTGGCTGATCGTCCGGCCGTTTTTGGTAGTAAAAACAATGTTTGCCTCGTCAGCGATCGCAACACTGAGAGTTTCGTCAGTACTCGGAGTCTCGACAGCAGCTAAGGCGGTGCCATTTTTAGTATTCATATTCAAAGCCAGGGATAGGTTTAATCAACATTTGAACGATGCGGCATTAGCCGCCCAGGTTAATGCGCCGCTGGGCTAGCATGTCCTGACCCAGAACGCGATAGCTGGGGAGTGTCACGTCCACTGCTAGCTGTTCGATGCCCTCATAAACCTCTCTGTAGTAGGTGACGACCATCATTGACTCGCGCTCCATTTCCCCTGCCTTGAGCTTGCCCGCGCCATTTTTGACAAACCGCCCAGTCAGGTCAATCCGCAGCAGGCGATCGCCCACCTTGCCCGCCGCAGTGTTTTCGCCATAGTTTGAGCGAATTTGTAATTGCGCTGCCTTGAAGGGGTTAGCCGCCGCAGCTGCCAGCTCTGGCGAATACGATGCCCAGTTAAGCGTGCATTCCAGCTCTTTGAGCTTGGTGGGATACTGCGGCATCCCAATGCCGCTGATGGTCTCGTGATCCACCAGATCCCACTCAATGTCTGGCAATTCTAGTTCGGCGATTTGTCCGGCCAGGCTGTTGCCATTTAGCCAGACCACCGCCTCTTCAAACTTGCGAGTTGTCGGCATAAATCACCTACTGCTGCTGCCCGATTTGGCTGTAAAGGTTGATATCGATTGTGGTTTCGTAGACGATCCGTTCTGCTGGCGTGGGGATGGCAATCACCACCGAAAACACCACCTTGCCCGCCGCGATCGCCGTAGACGGATTTTTAGCCGGGTCATAGTAAAGCCGCGAGCCCTCCAGCAGGTTGCCTGCCAAAATTTCTTCTCTGACAAAGCCATTGCCAGTGGCTTCGATGATGTCAATCAAGGCGTTATTGATCCGGCGGTCAACAAACGGCAAAGACGCCTGCTGTAGCGACTCTTGGAAAATATCGAGAGTCCGCCCGACCGCCACAAAATTAAGCGGCGTGGTGTCAGATGGGTACAGACCAGAGCGGTTGCCCCACGTCCTAAATCCCGTGCCATAGCCGCTAAACACGGTAATAATGCCAGCGGCGTTAAGCGCATTGACATCAGTATTGGGGTCGGTGAAATCGCCTGTCAGCCTGACTTCTGGGCGAACAGCGTTTTTCATTTCTTGGTTTGATGGGCTTTGCGAATAGCCAAAGTTGGCATCCGTGAAGGCGATCGCCCCCGCCACATGCACCGACATTGGAACCATTAGCCCGTCCGAGTTTTCGATACGGGGATAGCAGAGCATCGCCCTTCGGTTAGAGGTGCCAAATACCGCTGCAACGCCCGTGCCGCCGCGCCCCGCGATCGCCTCGTCACGAGTTACGCCAGCCGGCGCATCAATGCCAAAATAAGCGCCCAGGCGATCGCCCATGCTCGCCAGCTCAGTGGCCACCGTGGGTAGCTCACTAAACCAGGGTGCAATCAACACCTTGGGCTTATAGCCGCGCAAAGGTGCAACGTCTAAAGCGGCTTGGAGACCCGTTCGATCTCCCAATACCACAGCACCAATCACGTCGGAGGCTGTCACCTTTGAGGGATCAGCGTAGGTGTAGGTCACCTTAACAGCTAAGCCTGCGGTAATTGCACCGCCCACAACCCGCTTAAGTTCACCCGTGATCAGGTTGATGGTGTAATCGGTGTCAACCACATACGTCGTGCTGCCAGCCGCATTGGTCACGGAAAACGTGCCCGTTAGCCCTTCTGCGGTGGTGTCAGCAACCACGGTTTGAGTAGGCGACGTGCCCGTCACCTGTTGCAATTGAATTTTGTCAGCGCTCGCGCCCGTAGTGGGGAAGGTGTAGGCGATCGCTGTTGCCGTAGTCTTGTGTGTGGCCGGGTTCCACACGTTGATTACCTCAACCGTGCCCGCGCCGTAATCCCTCAGCACGTCTAGCGCATAGGGGATCGTAAAGCCCTTTGTTTTC
>DATNOW010000212.1:0-5325 GCA_036703515.1 Chroococcidiopsis sp. | reverse complement strand
TTGTGCCGTACGGATGAAGTCTAAGCGAGCGCTAAAGATTTGCTCTGCACCCAGCCAAAACCCAATCGGTTTTCCAGATGTCAGAAATGAGTCAGAAAGGCTGGCCGCAAAACAGGCAAATCCATCGGCATCAGGGCGAGGTAAATGACGCAGTCGGTACCGCACCTGAGAGCGAAAAGCACCTTGCAGATATAGCGTAATAAATACACTAATAAGAGCAATAAAAATGCCAATTATAATCAGGCTAACAAGGTGGGTAAATTGCATTGTTAATGTATTAACGATAATAATTATGACTAATTCACCTGATTCAGTTAATTCACAAATTTAGTTCACAAGCTTAATTCACAGGTTTAATTTGCGTGTTTATTTACGAATGGCGATCGCGCTTTATTCAAGTCGCCCATTCTCATTAAATATTTTCATTAAGCAGCTTATTACATATTTCGTTAAACAGCTCATTAAGCATTTCCTGAAATGTCTTCCTCAACAGAGTAAGCGAGAGGATAGGGTATGCGGTCATACCTTATCCTCTCGCTGCAAATGTTCGCTGAGTCATAGACGCGTTCTTCATTTCTGACCCGCACTGGTGGGGTTGGATGCACCAGGAGCAGGGGGCGTAGTGGTCTGCGTCTGTGTGTCTTGAGGTGGCTGAGAATTAGCCTCTGGAGTCGTAGCTTGACCTGGGGCGGCGGGTGATGGGTTGGGGTTCGCTGTTGCCGACGGTGGTGTAACCGGCACCGTAACTCGCACATCGGGAGGAGCAGCCGGAGCCACTTCTTGGAGGCGATCGGTCGTCCTTTCTATGACTGTTGTCTCACGCTGCACAGGCTGAGGCTGCACCCCATTCGGCTGAGTGCTTTGAGGGAGCGCTTGAGGGAGCGGCGTCTCTACTACTCTCGGCTGGTCTTGTTTTGTCACAATGAAGAATGCCGCCGTGATCAGACCAATTAGGGAAGCCAACAGTATCCCTAATAAAACGCCATTAGCCGTGTCATTGCTGTCACGAACGATGGGCGTTGTATAGGTCACTTTTCGATTGGAATGACGCCCTTGGGCATAGCCATTGCGATATGCAACTTCATCAGGAGTCGCTTTTCGAGTATTGATGGTTTGTTGGAAATTATCTTTGTTGAGATTAGCCATGGTTTTAGGAGGAACGCGACAGAAAACGGTATTGAAAAAATGAAATGCGATCGCCTGCTACTGCTGATCTCAATTAGGATGCCGATCAGATAAAGCAGACGTTTACTGCACCAAACTTCTCAGTATTCTAAGCGCCCAAAATATCTGAATGCTTCCTCCCTGAGGCAATACTGCCTCTATCTCTTCAGAGGGATAGTTCAAGATGGATGGCAGTTCTAAAACCACAGCTATTTCCTGTTGCATAGGCTAAGGTTACGTAACAGAAAATAATGGTATGAATCAGTGGGCAGGCTAAATTAAAATAAGCTCGGTTGCCGAATTTTCTCCGTTGCAGACGCGTTGCAAACGACTACGAATCCTCTGCTTTGCAAGAGTTGAACATTAAGATTTCGGCGTGAGCGCGCCGTTAAATCCGCCGTTAAATCCGCCGTTAAATCCGCCGTTGAACCCGCAGCCGAAATGCGTCTTATTAATGAGAGCGGCACTGGCGAGCCACACTCCATGTGACTCGCTAGTGCCGCTCTTCGGTGTGATGCTTAAGGGCAGTGCTCAGGGCAGTGCTCAAAAGCGATCGCCTAGATCAGCGATCGCCTAGATCTCGGCAGCGGCGCGCTCAATCAGCCGTCGTGCCAGGGTTTGGATACCGGTGTGCTCGTAGTATTTGGCATAGATATCCAAAAATGCACCCAGGTAGTCAAGCTTGTCTTTTGAGACATCGACAAATTTGACCAAGTTGTCTACCACCGTATCTGGGGTGAGATTTTTGGAGCGGACAAAGCCATCCATCCAGCCCTTGGTCGATTCAAAACTCTCGGTAATGAATCCTTTTTGGGCATCGACATTGTTGCCGGGGATCAGGTCTTTGACCCCTTTAAACGTTTGGTTATGCTCAAGTTCTGACTTGCTCATGCCCTTAAAGGAGGCCAATGCCTTGGCGGCGAAGTCTGGCCCCAGCGGGATCAAGCCGTCAAAGCAGACCAGTGCTGCCATTCGCACTAATGATTCTTTGCCGTAGTCACCGAGGGCAGCCAAAAAATCGCCAATGCTATCGCCAGGGATGCCGTTGATTTGACAGAAGGCTACCAGTTCCACTACCAGCTTGACGCAGAGGTCGATGGTCTGCGCCTTTTCGGGCTTGGGAGAGATGTTTTTGAGCAGGCCCAGAAACCCTACGTCTTGCCCGACTTTATTGGCGAGAGCCGCCATCCCCAGTGCTCCAGAGGCGGAATCGACGGTTTGGTAAAGCCACAGCGCACGCTGGTAGCCCTGGGACTTGTCGTTAAACAGGGTGACGGCACGGGTGCCAATTTGCTTGATCAGGGCGGCATCCGTTTCGCCGGTCACCGCCCGAATGGTGTTGTCAAAGCCCACCAGGTTTTGCCATTGGCCCGGTAAGGCAAAATCGAGGGCGCGTAGAGACATGACGGTGATGCCGCCGGTAGGCAGTTCATCAACCAGTTGATAAATGGGCTTACTCACAGGTTTCTCCTTGGGGTTGCGGGTGCAGCGGGGGCAGCAGGTTGCGGATGCAGCGTGAGCAGAGGTTATTTCACCTGGGCTAGGCCGCTGAGGTTAAATTTGGTCAGCCAGGCTTCGCGATCGCTCACCGCAAAGGCGGGATCCCGCGACTGTACCTTAACCTGAAAGCGATTGGCCACGAGGATCGCCGTTTGAGTGCTGCCGACATCGACTGCTGGATAGCCACCCACTTGGCGGGTGCTCGCTTGAAACTTTTGGGCGGCATCGGGGTTGCCGCTGGTGTCGTTGATCGACAGCATGGCTACGGTCGTGCCATCGCGATTGAGCTTATATTCGGCAAACCCCTGTTTTTCTTGGGCAGGCACGACGTCAAAGCCATCCTGTGACCGGGGAAAAAATGCGTTAAAGCTGCCACCTTTGACCGCATCATCCGCGACAGCAGCGGGCGCATTACGGCCGGTGGTGTCTTCCTGCACTTGGTCATAGGGGGAGGTGGTGGGGGCACTGCAGGCCGACACCAAGAGTACGAGGCTGAGCAAAATCGGGGCAAGGATCTTGCGCCATTTTGGGGGAAGCATGGGAATCTCCTAAAAACGCCAACTGTTTTGATCTTGCTGCAATTTCGCAAAACCACCCACAAAGCATCCCAAAAATTTATGTTTGGTGCGGTGTGAGCCGCACAGGGAGCGCGATTATGCCCTAAAGCTCTATCCCGTGGATGATGCTCGCCGGGGGTGGCTGTGTTAAAGACTGCCGGTTTGCATGATGTGTTTGGCAATGTCGCTAACACACTGGCGCATGGCCGCTTCGCTGGCGCTGTAGTCGAGGATAATGCTGGAAATATAAACTTCGCCATCTAGCTTAAAGGCGTAGGTGGTGCCGAGGGCTTTGGAGTTTTGCCCCGTTTTTTCACCCAGCCACAGCCCGCGGGTGTTGCGTAGCCCGTCGTAGCCCAGCACGGTGTCATACTGGCTGGCCAAGGCATCGATCAAGACATCGTCGCCGGGGTGCTCTAGCCGAAAAATTTGGGACACCATGCGGGTCAAGTCGTCGGTGGTAATGGTGTTGGGGATAGAGCCTGCGTTGGCGGGATAGGTCGACTCGCCCACTAGCTTGTAGTCGACGAAGGTGTTTTTGAAGCCGCGATCGCGCATCACTTGGTTGATATAGTCGCGCCCGACGTAGTCGATCAGCTGATTGGTGGCGATGTTGCTGCTTTGGTTGATCATCCGCATCAGCAGTCGGCGCAGCGGATACTCGGTGCCCGTCCAAATATCAGAGGCGTCTTCGGTATAGTTGCCGGGGCTGACCAGCACTTTGGTTTCGAGGCTAATGTTTTGCTCTGTCACCTTTTGCATCAGGGCGATCGCCACGGGCACTTTAATCAAGCTGGCCGGGCTGGCGGCTAAAACATCACCATTCCAGCGCCGACACTCGCCTTCAATGTGGCAGACCGTGATGTGGACATCCTCGGCGGGCAGCCCGGTGCGGCGGGCAATATCGCCTAGATAGCCAGAGCGAGCCGTGTCGTAGCGATGGCTGGCCGCTTCTAGCAAAGGCTGATATTCCTCGATTTTGGCCGGTGCGTCTGCCGCTAGCAGCGACTGGGCAGGAATTTCATGCAGCGCATCGACGGCCTGCTGCCAGCGCTGGTAGACGGTTTCAGTGGCAGCGACGGAGGGATCGGGCGTTTTTTGCAGGCTGGTGGCCTCGCTGGCTGCCCGAATGGCGTTGGCCCACAATTCCTTGGCGGTTTCTTCGATTTGGATGCGGATCTCGACCGCTTGCAAGAGCTGCAAACGCTCGGTGCGGTTTGAGGTGACCGGGTCTCCGGGCTGAGGCGCTACAGAGTCGGGGTTATCAAGCTGCATCCGCAGGCGATCGCGGAGTTTGAGCAGTTCGTCTAGGGAGTCATATTTGGGTAGCTGAGTGGGCTTGGGTTGGGAGATCTCAATCGCTGGGGCCAACGCCAGGGAGGAATGCAGCATTGCGAGGCTCATCAGCCCAGCCACAGCCCCGATGGGAACAAATAACAGACGCCACCACAGCCGATTCATCCTACCTACCTCACCACACGAAACACGGGACGAGAGCGACTATACCAACAGAACTATACCGACAGAGCGAACCCAGATTGCGGCTGGCCTATCCAACCCCGGACATTGCCTAGGGCAATTCACCTGTCGTGATTCACTAGGGATCGTGGATGTTATCGCCTGAAATTCTTGGGCAGGGGCGCACCGCTGTGCGCCCCTACAGAGAACTGGACTGATAGAAATTCTTTAGATTCACGATCCTAAGCACAATTACTATAGCGCTACGTGTCGAGATCTTCAGGGGCACTTTATTCTTGTCTCAGTTTAAAGCTGGCGTTGCACCTGCGATCGCCCCACCCAAACTTTGGCAAGGCCGCGGCAGCCCTGGTCTCGCCTTCCCCAAAACACCAGTGGACACTAGGGCTGCGTCCGTTTGCGTGGTGCGGTTTGCCCCTGATAGAGCGGTCAGATGATCCGGAGCTAGACTACGGCTTGGTGAAAGAGTTGCCATACTGTGCATCTTTTAAGGTATTTTCAAACTAATATTTCTATAGATTTCGTCACAATTAGGCGATCGCCCCCATCCTCCTCCCAAAAATCGAAAAATATTCCTAAACGCTAGATTTTTAGGCAGTGATCATGCCGTTTAAAGAATGGCCAACTT
>DATNOW010000211.1:0-3293 GCA_036703515.1 Chroococcidiopsis sp. | reverse complement strand
GCAACACCCTCCTCGACAAACTGGACATTGGCGATCGCACCCTGCAAATCGGCTTTCGCAGCCTGCAAGACCTCGGTTTCACCATTCAATCCGGCGATGACGGCTTTCGCTTTACCGCTCCCGATACTGCTCCTGATAGCGCCCCCGTTACTGCTCCTGACGCTGCCCAGGATAAATCCCAGAATAAAGCCCCGAATATCTCCCTCCCCAGCCCACTCCAATCCTTTCTCAAAGCCAGCCAAGAAGAACAATTTCAGCGGCAATATTTTTACAACGTCTCCCTCGCCACCCTCCAAGCCGTCGCCCAACGGTTTTAGGGACTCAGTCCAAAAAAATCACCAAGCCTGCGATCGCCAATCAACCGTTCGCGTCAGGATATGGTAGTCTAGGTAGGTAGATTTGCTACGGGATGTGGCGCAGCTTGGTAGCGCACTTCGTTCGGGACGAAGGGGCCGCTGGTTCGAATCCAGTCATCCCGATGGGTTAGTAAGCTTTGAATAAAAAGCTTTGAATAAACAAAAAGGGGTTCCCACGGGAACCTCTTTTTGTCAGAATGCTGATATCTTATTCATCTAGTTTATTCATCAAGGCGCAGCAGCTTGCGATAAAACGCTTGGGAAAAATCGGCGACGCGCGAACCTTTAACGTTAAAAATCACGTCGATTAGGTAATCAACAAATTCAAAGTTGGCCATGGTCAGCTCGTAGCTCAGCTCAGCATTGCCGTCAAACTGCATCCGGCAGCGGGTGAGGTCGGCTGGCAAAGACGATACGTTCCAGGTGGCGACAAAGGGAATCGACTCTCCTCCCTCGATTTTGCGCAGCCCTTCAAAGCTGCCCTTTTGGTAGAGGCTAATGGCTAGCGGCAGGGCATTTCGCTTGCGCCCTTGATAATAGGGGGCATACACATTTACATCTCGCGGGTTTGCAGGTTGCAGTTGCTCAAATGCCATGCTCAAAACGTCCTTGATTCCACCAATTTCTACCAATGCTATAGTATGCCCTTTGAGCTAAAGTCGCTTGTAGTCTTTACACAAATCTCATTAATGGGTGGACTGCAAATCTAAGCGAGAGTTTCTATTCTAGAATGAGCTGAATTTCAGAGCTGAACTAATCTGATCAGAAAAGCATGGAACGGGCCAGCGTCCCCTCGATTGAGGGAATTTCCACTATTCGAATCAGCCTTTTCTAAAGTCAATCCAGACGTTTAAAAGGTTACCCTTGATAACACAAGGATTCAGCATAGAGTTTTTTTAAGACGGTGGCGATCGCCAATTCAAAACCGATCGCAAACCAATTCATCAACAGTTTCTACAGAATTTAAGAATGATTTCCACCGCTTGTTCGAGTGCCTAAACTGCATTCTCTACATGACTGTCGAGACTGCGATCAAACCTAGCACCAGGACTATTATCTGCCCTAGTGTTAGGGCTAGATGCGATCGCCCGCTCTTGTTCCGATAGCGACGCCAAAATGCAAGCTGTTTTCAGTAGGGTGAGGCGATCGGTCGAAAGCACGGCGCACTGCTTCAGATAGCTCTGTAGCACGGGTTTTTGACCATCCTCTAGGGTGTGAATAGCGTCGCGCACCGTGGCTTGAAAGGAACTGTGGATCAGCCAATCGGGGCGCTGTAAATACTCGGGCTGGAAGGCATCGCGATCGAGCAGCCAAAAGTCAATGCCCTGGCGCTCGATCACCTGCTTTAATAAAGTCCGATCTAGCCCATACTGGGCGTGAATGATATCCACCGTACGCTGCTGCAAGGTCTGGTAATAGCGGGGATGGTGGGGCAAGGCAAATTCTCGTCCGGCTAGGACGGTGCGCCGGGCAAAGGCCGGAATGTTGTTGGCTTCGTCGGAGAGGGAGGCAATGATGCTATCGGCAGGCTGGGCCGCCAAGTAGCGGTAAAGCAGCGGATTTTGCCCCACCACCCAGCCCTGAAACGGCAAAAACAGCCACGGGATCGCCGGGACTGCCACTAAAATCGCCAGTCCCATAGCGGCCAGCCCCGCCAACACGCGATCGCCCCTTGACCGCACAGGACGAGAACGCCGAGCCTTCCAACCCTGCCAGCCCCAATGCAGGAGCGCGGTGAGAACAATGCCGGTGGCGATCGCCAAGATAAAGCGCAGGCTGTGGTAAGTGTAGCGGTTGGGAAAATGCAGCTTTAGCAGGAACAGATGGGCCAGGCCAAACAGCCCCAGTGAGGCGATCAGCGTGTGCAAAAGTAGGTCAATTTGGGGTGTAATCTGAAGCGCAATGTGAGCAATGCAGGGGCGTCGCGATCGCCGCAGCCAGGGCAAGGCCAACCCCACCAAAATCACCGACGGAAACAGAGGAAGGCGCAGCCCACTGGGGCCGTTAAACCAAAAGTTAAAGCCATCGACGCCAAAATATTGGCTGCGGCCCCCCAGCCCATACTCTGGCATCTGGCGCATCTGGCTGGCGGCGATCGCCGCCCCAAACTGCGACAGGTTGAGGGCAAACGGCAGCAGCACGATCAGCCCGACGGCCATGCCCCCCAGCCACAGCCGATAGTCTTGGGGTTCTTGCGATAGAGACAGGGGCCAAGGTGCACACGATCGCCCCCGCCAACGGACAAGGCGGACGGTCAAAATCGCCACCTCTAGCAAGACCATCTGCGGGAAAAACAGCCCTTGCAGCCCAATGACTAGCAACAGAGGAAAGAGCGATCGCCGCAGCAGATAATACAAAAATGCGGCCAGCAGCGGGTAGACAAAGGCGCGGGGCGTGGCCGAAACCAAGTCATCGTTCAGCCAGATCTGCTGATTGAATACCAGCGTGGTGATGAAAGCAGCCAGCGGCATCGGCAAAATTTGCAGCACCCCAAAAAACAGATAGCCAGTGGCGATTAGCGCTAAGACCAGCGGCAGCCATCGGGCCAGGGTTAACGGCTCAACCCCCACCTGGGCCATGCCCCAATACAGCCCTTTGTAGCCCAGAGGCGCGACGGTGAGAAAATAGCGAGCAATCCAGTCGTTGCGAAAGAGCTGGGGATCGGAAAATTGCTGAAACCAAACGATATGCTGACGGGCATCGTCTTGGACAATATCGGGCTGACTGTAAACATAGGTCAGCGTCAGCAGCCCATAATAAAGCGGCACCGCTAGGCTCAAACACAGCCAGCCTTGACTATTGCGGAGTGTGGGCACGGGATTCTGAGGCAGCAAGGGTTGTCCTGGTGACCGCTGAACCGGCAGTTTCAGCCACGATCCGATCAAAGTACCAGTTTAAAGCGGGCGACAGCAGGCTGTGAAACTTAGATAAGACGCC
>DATNOW010000210.1:0-3950 GCA_036703515.1 Chroococcidiopsis sp. | reverse complement strand
ATTGTACTAACAGAAAGTACTAATAGAAAACTGATAGAAACTTACATTTCCTGTGTTCCAGTATGTTGCGATTAACGGAAATCAAGCTGCCGCTCGACCATCCCCCCGAAGCAATTGAGGCGGCGATTCTCAAAAAGCTGCACATTGCTCCCGAGGCGTTAATTCGCTACACCGTCTTCAAACGCAGCCATGATGCGCGCAAGAAGGGAGAGATTGCCTTTGTCTATATTGTCGATATCGAGACGACGCAGGAAAAAGCGCTGCTGCAACGCTTCAAAAAAGATCCCCATGTCATGCCCACCCCCGATATGAGCTATCACATGGTAGCCCACGCTCCAGATGGGCTGAGCAGTCGGCCGATTATTATTGGCACGGGCCCCTGCGGCATGTTTGCCGGGCTGCTGCTGGCCCAGATGGGCTTTCGTCCGCTGATCTTTGAGCGGGGCAAGGCGGTACGCGATCGCACGGCCGATACCTTTGCCTTCTGGAAAAAGAAAGACGTGTTCAACCCCGAATCTAACGCGCAGTTTGGCGAAGGCGGCGCGGGCACCTTTTCCGATGGCAAGCTCTACAGCCAAGTGAGAGACTCCAACCACTACGGGCGCAAGGTGCTCAATGAACTGGTGAATTCGGGGGCTAACCCAGAAATTCTCTATATTAATAAGCCCCACATCGGCACTTTTAAGCTGGTCGGCGTTGTCCAAAGTTTGCGTGCCCGGATTGAAGCCATGGGCGGCGAAATTCGCTTTCAAAGCCGCGTTACCGATATCCATATTGAAAATGGACAGGTGCAGGGTATCACCTTAGCCAGCGGTGAATATATTGCCAGTCAGCATGTGGTGCTGGCCGTTGGGCATAGCTCCCGCGATACCTTTCAAATGTTATTTGATCGCGGCGTCTACATCGAGCCAAAGCCGTTTTCGATTGGCTTTCGGATTGAGCATCCGCAGCGGCTGATCGATCGCTGTCGGTTTGGCGATCAGGCGGGGCACAAGCTGCTGGGCGCAGCCGATTACAAGCTGGTGCATCACTGCCAAAACGGGCGATCGGTCTATAGCTTTTGCATGTGCCCTGGCGGGCTGGTGGTGGCGGCTACGTCGGAAGTCGGCCGCGTGGTCACAAACGGCATGAGCCAATATTCGCGCAACGAGCGCAACGCCAACAGCGCCATTGTTGTCGGCATTACCCCCGACGACTATCCCGGCCATCCCCTAGCGGGCATCGCCTTGCAGCGTCGCCTCGAAGAACGCGCCTTTGAGCTAGGCGGCGGCACCTATGATGCTCCCGGTCAGCTCGTGGGCGATTTTTTGGCCGATCGCCCCTCGACGGCCTTTGGCTCTGTGCTGCCTTCCTACGCGCCGGGGGTGCATTTGGGCGACCTGAGCACCAGCCTCCCTGACTATGCGATCGCCGCGATCCGCGAGGCCCTACCCGCCTTTGACAAGCAGATCCACGGCTTTGCCATGCCCGACGCGGTCTTGACCGGGGTGGAAACGCGCACCTCATCCCCGATTCGGATCAAGCGCAACGCAGAATATCAAAGCATTAATACCAAAGGGCTGTATCCCGCTGGTGAAGGGGCAGGCTATGCAGGCGGCATTCTCTCTGCGGGCATCGATGGCATCAAAGTAGCAGAAGCAGTCGCGCTTAGTATGGTGCGATCGCCTAGTCTGTAGTTAGCAGGTCTGTAATTGGCAGGCCTGTGGTTGACAGTCCTATATTTGACAGTCCTGTAGTTGACATAATGTGTAGTGGGTATCAACGACTGTGTAAAAAATAAACGGAGTACATCGAGTGCTTACCCAGATCCAACTCAGGAATTTTAAAAGCTATAAATCTGGAACCTTACACCTCGCCAGGCTAACTGTTTTAATTGGGGCTAATGCGTCTGGGAAAAGCAATGTAATTGAAGCTTTACGGCTTTTAGCACGGATTGCAGAGGGGGAAAGACTGAGTCTTATAGGCAACTATTACAAACAAGACGAAAGTATCTTTAGAGGCGGGGTAGACAACCTTGGCTATCGAGGTTCAAAATCCTTTGGCATCTCTTGCGTAACAACACATTCAACATGGCAAGACCTCTCCATTGAGCTTAGTCTTGGAGATGACGGCGATCTGCACGTAACCCAGGAAAAGATAACGAGTCGCACTTCAACAGTGCCACTCTACGAAATTATAGGGCCACCTGAAGGCGCTGGAAGTGACGTTTTCGTTGCTTACAATAATTTTGCAAGGGGCGGCAAAAAACCCAATATTGTATGCAGTAGCCACATGGCTATTTTTACACAGCTTTTGAGTGCCATTCGGTTTCGCCCAGAAAATTTTCAGAGTCGCCAGATCATTCCAGAAATAGCTGAACAATATGCGCGTTGGTTAAGTGGCATTCTATTCCTTGAACCTGAACCAAGCTCAATGCGCTCCTATGGGCATAAAACTGATAAAACTCTTACAGAGCATGGTGAAAATCTTTCAGGTGTGCTCTACAACCTATGCCGTGATCAAGCCATAAAATCATCTGTATTAGAATTTGTTCGAAGTCTACCTGAGCAAGACATTGAGGATATTAGCTTTATTGAAACTCCTCGCGATGAAGTGATGTTGCAGTTAACTGAAACATTTGGAGGGGTTTCAACTACCTATGATGCTTCGATGCTTTCAGATGGTACTTTGCGAGTGCTTTCCATTGCGGCCGCGATGCTCTCTGCCCCAGAACAAAGCCTAGTTGTTATTGAAGAAATTGATAATGGCGTCCATCCCAGTAGGGCAGCAGGTTTATTGGCACGCATTTCCAAGATTGCAGAAACACGCAATCTACGTGTATTAATCAGCAGCCATAATCCAGCCCTCCTCGATGCGTTACCCGACGAAGCGGTGCCCGAAACGGTATTCTGCTACCGCAGTCCAACGGATGGATCGAGCCAACTTGTGAGGTTGCAAGATATTCCTGATTATCCCGAACTGATTGCGCAAGGTTCCGTTGGACAGCTAATGACTCGTGGGCTTTTAGAGCGTTTTGTTAAACAACACCCTGGAACTGAACAAAAGAAACAAAAAGCAATGGAATGGCTGGCTTCTCTCAGTGTGGGAGGAGCATTGGAGTGATCAGTAGTGTTGCAATCGTTGATACTTCAATTTTCTGCAATGTCTTGGATATTCCTCATATGAATGGAGAGAGGAAAAGAGTCATCAAAGACTTGGAAACGTTTCTAGAAAACGAGACGAATCTACTTTTACCTATGGCTGCTGTGTATGAAACTGGAAATCACATTGCCCAGCTGAGTGACGGAAAAAAGCGGCGGCGTTGTGCTGAAAATTTTGTTGCGGAGGTTAAGAAGGCAATATCAGGAGAAGCACCCTGGCAAGTTATGCAAGTGCCAACTACTCAAGAAATCGAAGAATGGCTGAGTGGATTTCCTGATTCAGCAATGCGTGGTGCAAGTATGGGAGATCTTTCTATTATTAAAGAATGGGAAAAAATGAAAAAGCGAATACCAGGTAGACGCATTTTTATATGGTCATTAGATAATGACCTCAAAGGTTATGACTATAATCCTTGATTTTTTCACTTATTCCATGGCAATTAGAAACTCTAAAGTGTAGTATTACGAGCCATTCAAATTTAGTGTGAGCAGTCTCTCCACATTTTTCCACCGCTGCTGGCGCAGGGAGCGATCGCCTCGTTAGTGCAATCCTCAGCAGTGGGGTCGTGAGTATGACGTTAAGTGCAATGGCCTGATTACGGGCGATCGCGCGATTTGGCTATCTGAAGGTCAACGCTATCATCATTCAGCAAAGCCCTATTTTGCCGATGTTCTAGTGCATCAGGCGATCGACGGCAATGGATACTTCAGGAAAGGCAATGGGGTTGACGGTGCCTTGGGTTAGCGTCATTTGAGAGCGATAGTCTCCGTTGGCGGGATCGCGCATGACCACTAACGACATATCCCGCA
>DATNOW010000209.1:0-6868 GCA_036703515.1 Chroococcidiopsis sp. | reverse complement strand
ATGCGAATTTCTATGGTGTTTGCAGCAGGATTGGGAGATGTGCGAATAGTAATGATCTGGGGGTTAGCTTCTAACTCTGCAAAGGAAGATTGCTCGGCAGCTTCATCAAAGGCATCAATGGCGTTGGCCAAGATGTTCATGAAAACCTGATTGAGCTGCCCCGGCAAGCATTTAATCGGTGGCAAATCGCCATACTCTTGAATCACTTGAATGCCAGGGCGCTGCGGACTGGCTTTGAGACGATACTTCAAAATCATCAAAACGCTATCAATCCCTTCATGCAGGTTAGTGCTAATTTTTTGCTCTGTATCAGAACGGGCAAAGGTGCGAAGGCCGGTGCTGAGTTCCTCAATGCGGGCGATCGCACTTTTCATCGAACTGAGCAATTTGGGTAAGTCTTCGCAGAGGAAGTCTAAATTAACGGCATCAGCATGGTCTTGAATGGCGGCCGTCGGTTCGGGATACTGCTGCTGATAAAGCTCCAGATGCTGGAGCAGATCCTGCATATACTCTTGGGCATGGTGAATGCTGCCATTCAAAAAGCCAATGGGGTTATTAATTTCATGGGCAACGCCAGCGACCAAATTACCCAGGGTTGACATCTTTTCTGATTGAATCAGCCGCAGTTGAGAATTCTTCAGCTGTTCCAGGGCTGTTTGTAAGCCAACCGTGCTCTCGGCCACGCGCATTTCTAGGGTTTTATTCCACTGCCGCAGCTGTAGATGAGTTCTAACCCGAGCCAGCAACTCCTTTTCCTGAAAAGGTTTACTGATATAGTCAACAGCACCTAGCTCAAAGCCTTTGACTTTGTTTTCAATATCCCCAAATGCGGTCATGAAAATAATGGGAATGGTGGCAGTTTCTGGATTAGCTTTAATCTGCCGACAGGTTTCAAAACCATCGATTCCCGACATTTGCACATCCAGCAAAATTAAATCAGGCGCATAGGTTTGCAGGCGTTTGAGGGCGCGATCGCCACTAATGGCAGTGGCCACTCCATAGCCAATCGCAGACAGCATCTCTGTCACAACGTCTAAGTTGTTGGGGGTATCATCTACAACTAAGATTTTTACGTCGTACCACATAGTTAAATTTCTAGGTTAAATTTCTAGCTTGGGTCTAGCTTAGGTAATGTTGCAATAGCTCTTCAATTTCTTCGATTTTGAATTGCCTTGCTAACTGCAAAATCTGCGTCGCAAAGGCAGCATAGGCTTGATTAGCATCCACTAAGGTTTCAACGTGCTGGCGCAATACTTTTAGGTTGGCTTGATGGGCCAATTCCAGCAACGTTTCTAGGGTCTGAATAGGAGGTAAGATTAGCTCGCTGGGCGCTGACTCTGACTTTGACGCTAACGGTGTCTGCTCCGGCACGTCGGGTATGTAGATCCACTCCAAATTGAGGTGAGTTGATAGCAACTTCAACAGCAGCTTGGCATCCACTGGTTTTGCCAAAAACGCGTCACCGCCTCGATCTTTGACCTGCTTTTGATCGGCTGATGAAACAGAAGCAGACGAGACAATCACTTTGGTCTGCTGACATTCTTCAGTGCTGCGAATCTGCTGCAAAAACTCTAGCCCATCCATAACGGGCATTGCTAAATCAACAATAACTAAATCGGGATAGGTCGCCGCAAGTTGGGCTAATCCCTCTTGGCCGTTATTGGCTTCGATGATTTTAAAGTCGAGGGGTTCTAGCAGGTTGAGCAACACTGCTCGGTTTTCCCAGCGGTCGTCAATCACCAAAATCGTGCGGCGATCGCCCTTGTAGCCGATAATGCCATCGAGCGGCGAGACATTTCCCTGCGGCTGAATCCAATCATCCACCAAGGGAACGGTAATCGTAAAGAAAAATTTGCTCCCCTGCCCCAGTTGACTGTTGACCTGAATCCTTCCTCCCATCAGTTGCACAATCCGCTGACTGATGGCGAGGCCCAAGCCCGTCCCCTCGATATAGCGCTGGCGATCGCCCACCTGTTCAAACGCCTGAAATAATCGCGAAAAATCCTTTGCAGCAATCCCCATCCCCGTATCTACGACTTCAAATAGCAGCGAGGCTTGGGTATCCGTAATCTTCAACACCTCCACCTGCAAGACAACGTGCCCGCGATCGGTAAACTTAATGGCATTGCTCAGTAAGTTAATCAACACTTGCCGCAGCCACTTTTCATCGGTACTGATGCCAATTGGCATCTGCGGGCTAGGCTGATAGATAAACTCGATTCCCTTTTGCTCAGCGCGAATCTTACAGAGTTCTACTACACTTTGCAGCAGGGCCGGTAAATGCACCGGCATAGCTATAAGTTCCACCTTGCGCGCTTCGATTTTAGCCAAATCTAAAACATCGTTAATCAAGGTAAGCAAATGATTGCCGCACTGGTGAATTACCTTGATACCACCGCGTTCTTTATCCGATAAGGTTTGCGAACGTCCCAAGATTTGGGCATAGCCCAAAATACCATTCAGCGGCGTCCGCAATTCATGGCTCATGTTGGCCAAAAATTCACTCTTGGCCTGGTTGGCCGCATCAGCCTGTTCCTTAGCCTGGGCTAACTCTGCGGTGCGCTCTGCAACGCGATGTTCTAAGGTTTCAAAGGAAGTTTTGAGCTGCCCGGCCATCTGGTTAAAGGTCTGAGCCAAGCTTCCCACCTCGTCCTGCGTCATCACCGGCACCGTTTGGCTTAAATCGCCTTGGGCCAGACGTGTTGCCGCCGCACTAATCGCCAAAATTGGGCGGGTAATGCGACGAGACAGCAAATAGACCGCAACCAACAGAATCCCCGATGACAAAAAGCCAATCAGCAAAATATTTCGGGCTAATTGCTGGGCTGGGCGAAAGGCCTGCGCTTGGCTAATTTCGGCCATCAACGCCAAATTTTGTTCTGGCAACCAGCGATAGACCCCGAGCACAGGCACGCCTGCATAGTTGACATAGCGCCCAAAACCACTCTGCTGGTTGATCGCTCGGTTGATACCCTCACTGCTGACCCCGGTAGCCTCTGAAGAGGGAGGAGTCCCCGGAGAAGAGGGGGAACTGCTGTTTTGTTTAGAGATAAAGATCGTTTCACCCCGCGCCCGACCAATCAGGTAGGTTTCAGCCGTTTCACCCAGCCCAGCATAGTCTCGAATTAGGGTATCCACCTGGCTTAAGTCGAGGTCGGCTACCAGCGCGGCCATACGCACCCCTTGATTGTCAGTAATGGGGGTGGCCACGGTGATCGCGGCCTTTTGGGTGGCCGGGGAAATGTAAAAGTTGGGCACTACAATATTGATCCGATCGCGGGTGTAGTAAGTGGTCGGATCGCCAAGGGGACGGTAGCTGCCCTCCAAAGTTGGATCATCAGAGGCAAACACCACAAAACCACTGTTGCGGGTAATCCGAATGCTGCGCAAATTGGGTTTGATCTTAATCAGGCGGGTGACGTATTGATCGAGCGCCTGATAAGCCGTTTGGTAGGCAGGTTGACTAGGGTCGGTGGTGAGTAAAATCTGAACAGCCGACTGAATTTCAGACTCTTGGCTGACTAGCAAAATGTCGCGCAGCTGGTCTTCGACCCATTGGTCAAGCTGATAGCTTTTAAGCTGAGCCGCTACGGTCAGTCGGTTAATGACTTCGGTTTCTAGGGAATCGCGGGCCTGAAAGTAAGAGCCCACCGCTACCGCACTAATCGTAACCACCGAGAGCACCGAAAAATAGCTGACTAATTGGGTTAATAGGCTAGTATGCCGCCAGCGTGTCATGCTGCTGTCTCCCATTCTGTCCAAATGGTTTTAATCTGGGCGATCGCCCAATCGGTCGCTTGTTCCGTAGAGGCCCCGTCTCGTAAAACATTGAGCACCGTTTTGGCCCACAGCTGCTGGCTTTGCACTTCACTAAAGGCCGAATGGATCACTTCGTAGGGCATCAAGTCGGGGTAACGATAAATTTCTAAAGCCTTGGACAAATGCGGATCAGTCGGATCGCTCCAGAGCGAGTTTTCAAACAGCTGCGGCATCACCGGTAACACCCGTCCCTTAAAGCCCGTGATCAGTTGATTGAGGTTTTGCGGATCAATCAAATAGGCCAAAAAATCTTTGGCCGCCTGGGGATGGGCGCAACCCTTGGGCACAATCGCTTGTTTAATCCCCTTGCGGCTAGCCAACACGCTGCCATCAGGCTTTTGGGGACGTTCGATCGTGACAATCTGGCGATAGCGCTTGGCCGCATCTTGATTGTAGGGATGGTCTGGCAACTTCTGAGTCAGCGGAATCGATAAAGTCAAATTTTGCGTCATCAAAATCTGCCCGTTGAGAAAGCTACTGTTATTGCCGCCCCCCGTCCATTCCAGCGCTGAGGGTGGCACATAGCCATCGGTAAAAAATCCAGTGTATTCGTCGAGTGCTGCAATCATCCGCTGTCGGTTTTCGGGCACGTCTAGCAAAAACTCACCACCTGCACTCACGGCCTCAACATCGTAGGCATCGAGAAACATCATCAAAGAGGTATAGGTATCAAACCCAATGGCCGACATACATAGCCCGATACTGTAGAGTTCAGTATGGCCATGCGATCGCAAATGTGGCTGAGCGTTTCGCCAAAATTGCCAAAACGGCTCCCAGCCCATGGGTACATCCTCAGGCTGCATGCCCATTTCGCCAAGCCAATTGCCCCAATAGTGGATATAGTCATCGGCTTGCCATAGCGGCAGGGCATAATAGCTACGCTCTCCCCTAAGACGGTTTTTGTAGTACACATGGGAGAGCGCAACGGGCGTGTAGCGATCTTTAACCGATGAAACCAGATCCGATAAATCCATCAGCTGATCGCGCCATGAAAGCTTAGGCGCAAGTCCCGAATCAACCCCAACGGAATAGACAATATCGGGTAAACGAGAAGGCTCTGCCCCCGTTTTAATCAGCTTTGTTAACTGCTGATCAATCAGATCAACGGGTAAAAACTTTAAATTCACCGTCAAGCCAGATTGGCTTTCCCAATTGTGCACAATTTGGATGGCCTGCTCATTTTCTTCTGGCAAGAACCCCTGTTCCCACCAAATGATTAAATCGGCAGTCTCCTTGGAAGAGGTGGTGGGCGTAAGGGAAGTAAACTGAGAGCGTGCAGTGCAGTTGGCCAGGCCCATTCCCAGCCCAGCTAAGGACAGTCGTGTGAAATTTCGGCGGGTGACCATGGAACGTGACGATGGGGATAATTCGGCAAGCCTTAACATTCCCAATTTGTGAAACAAGGTTTCACGCCCCACTAAATTAACAAGAAAAGACAGCACATCCTCAGGGCAAACCATCAAGAAAGGTTACAGCCTGGGGGTAATGACCGTTGAGACTATTCACTAGGGCCCAATAAATTGCCCTGTAATTTCTCTGAAAGTCTTGTAATTTCAGGACTTCAAAGAAAAATCAAGCCGTTCAAATAGCAATAGGTGCTACTGGCGCTATTATTGGTGTTGCTATAGTACAATTGGACTAAGGTAGTGCGGAGAACCCCCATACTATGGCAACCAAGCTGCTGATTGTAGAAAGCCCCGGCAAAATCAAAAAGCTCAGCCAGATCTTGGGGTCAGATTGGCTGGTCAAAGCCAGCGTCGGGCACATTCGTGAGCTAGCCAACGACGGGCTCGATTCCTTGGGGTTTGACCTCGATGGCGACTCGGTACGCTGTCGGTTTATGGCCCGCGGCGCGCGCGGCGCAGAGATCATCCAGGGGCTCAAGTCGGCAGTCAAGCAGGTTAAAACCGTAGTGCTGGCCACTGACCCCGACCGCGAAGGCGAAACGATCGCCTGGCATTTGCAGCAGGCGCTCAACCTCAAAAATCCCCAGCGCGTCGTCTATACCGAAATTACCCCCAATGCCGTCAGAGCGGCGATCGCCCATCCCCGCAGCCTAGATCTTAACCTGGTGCATTCTGGGCTGTGCCGCACCGTACTGGATAAGCTCGTCGGCTATAAAGGTTCTCCCCTGCTGTGGCAGTTGCAAAACGGGGCTAAAAGCATGGGGCGGGTGCAAAGTGCAGCGCTGCATATCATTTGCAAACGCGAACGCGAAATCCAAGCTTTTGTGCCCCAAGACTACTGGAGCGTGTTTGTCGATTACGCCGAGGGCTTTCGCGCCTACTATCGGGGCTCGACCACCGACACCACCGAAGAAGATACCCCCGTCGATGATGCGGCCCAGCCCGGAGAACGCGCAGCGCCAGAGTCCGCGCGGGTGACATCGCAGGCTGAGGCCGATCGGCTAGTGGCGATCGCCCAGCAGCATCCCCATACGGTGACGGGCATCGAAGGTAAAACGGCCCACCGCTCGCCACCGCCGCCCTTCATTACCTCCAGCCTGCAGCAAACAGCGGGTTCACGCCTGCGGTTTAGCCCAGAGCACACCATGCAAGTGGCCCAGTCGCTTTATGAAGCGGGGCTGATCACCTACATGCGCACCGATAGCATTGCCCTCAGCCCCGAGTTTTGTGCCCAGGCGCGGCAGTGGCTGACCGAGCATGACCCCGACAATGTGCCCCAAAAATTAGCCCAGCATCGCAAAGCCAAGGGCGCGCAAGAAGCCCACGAAGCAATTCGCCCTACTGATGTCTATCGCCCCTCCAAGGAGCTGCGGCTAGAGCTATCCGCAGACGCTTTCAACCTCTATGTCATGATCTGGAAGCGGGCGATCGCCTCCCAATGCCAGTCGGCACGAGTACGGCAGACCAAGATCATCACTCAATCGGGAGCCGCCACCTGGCAAGCCAAAGGGCAAGTCGTCGAATTTCCAGGCTATAGCCAGTATTGGAATAACCTCACCGCTGATGTCGAGCTGCCCAGCCTCACCCAGGGGCGATCGCTCACCCTCCAGCAAGCCGCCCACGAGCAAAAGCAAACCCAGCCC
>DATNOW010000208.1:0-5937 GCA_036703515.1 Chroococcidiopsis sp. | reverse complement strand
GCCCGCAGCATGCGTTCGCTGTGGTCACGCGACAGACTGGGCTCCGTCACCGTCGTTTGCCCCTCCGTCAGCAGCCCCGCCAGCAAAATGCACGACTTCACCTGGGCTGAGGCGATCGGCGATCGGTAGTGAATCGGCGTCAGCGATCGCCCCTGCACGGCCAGTGGAGCCAACCCGCCACCCCGACTCCAAATCTGTGCCCCCATTTCTTGTAATGGTTTGATGACACGAGACATCGGCCGCGATCGCAAAGAAGCATCCCCCGTTACCGTAAAAAATCGCCCCGTATGCGATGCCAAAATGCCCAGCATCAGCCGCATCGTTGTCCCCGAATTGCCTGCATTGAGCACATCCGACGGCTCTTGCAACTGCCCCAGACCGATGCCCTTGACCCGCACAAGGTCTTCATTCAGCTCCGAAATCTCAGCCCCCATGGCGCGAAAGCAGGCGGCCGTACTGTGGGGGTCTTCACCCAGCAGCAGCCCTTGGATCTGCGTTTCACCCTCCGCCAACGCCCCTAGCATCAAGGCCCGATGGGAAATGGATTTATCTCCCGGCACCTGAATTTTGCCCACCAACGACACACCAGAATCGGGCGGATTAATCATTAACAAATGGTGATTTTCCGTGATATCCAGGGCGATAGTTGGGGTCAACATTGGGCTAAACTGGCAGGGTGCAGCAGATATCGTATCGCATCTCCGCGCCTCACACCATGCTCACTTATCACCGCAAACCGGTTTGTCTTTCTCTCACATCCGTCGATCTACCTTTTTGGTCGGTCGTCGAAACGGCCGCTACGCTGTACCAAAAAGATGACGAGCGGTTTCACCTGCTGTTGACCGAGCCCACGCTACCCGACCCGTTAGAAGACTCTCCCCCGCTCTCCCAAGACGCAGAGCCAATCGCTGCAACACCGCTGTTTTCGCCCCCCCAATCGGCAACACAACGCTTGCTCTGGCTAGAGATTTCTCCCTACCGTGTGATCATGACCATGCAGGGCAACGGACGCTATAGCTACCGCCACTTTTGGGAGCGCGGTGTCTATGGGCTCAGCCGCTATTGGCTCCAAGATGAACAGCTCGACAGCAGCGCCCAGATCCGCCTGCGCAATTTCACCCGCGACCTCACCCTGTCTGGCAATAGCCTACCCGAACACCTCCGCGTCGAGTACGAGCTATGGGCTAACCAAGTCCGCCTGGGCAAATACGTCCTCAACCTAGAAATCCACCACTAGCCCATCCCTAATCATTACGGCTTGCGGATTTAATCACCTGCAATGTTTGGGTAGGGGCGCACCGGTGTGCGCCCTTGCAATCCTAAGAACCATATAGGGATCGTGCGCTGAATTACCTGCAATGCTTGGGGAAGGGCGCACATCGGTGCGCCCCTACAGAGAATGGGGTGGATGCAAATGATTGATTCGCGATCTTGATCTTTTAAGGATGGCGGATTGAATGAGACTGGCAACTTTAGCTGTCTGCCTGTGCGGGCGTGGCATTCGGCAGATACTCCTAGGTCAGCAGCCAAGGCTTTTGACCGAATGCCGCGCCCCTACTTGTATTACACTTCCATCCCAATGAATCGGCGTTCCTAACCAATCACTAGCACCCACCCTCCCTTCCTCCCACCCTCCCTCTCCCTCCCCATCCCCTTGACTATCCCTTCTCTCAAACTCTTATTTCTCTCTACCCCGGTCGGGCCGCTGGGCACGGGCCTAGGGGGTGGCGTTGAGCTGACATTGTTTAACCTGGCCCAAGAGCTGACCCGGAGGGGACATCAGGTGCAGGTATTGGCCCCCGAAGGCTCAGCCATGGGCAATTTGAAGATTCAGACCGTGCCCGGAAATTTGCAAATCACCGCCCAGACTCAGGGGCGAGCAGCGGCGATCGCCATGCCGCCCCAGTCGGTGTTAGCTGAGATGTGGGCCACCGCGCACCGTGTCCAATCGGACTACGACCTGTTGGTCAATTTTGCCTACGACTGGTTGCCCTTTTACCTGACGCCTTTCTTTCAGCGCCCGATCGCCCACCTTGTCAGCATGGGATCGCTAACCGAAGCCATGGACGAGGCCATTGAGCGCGTCATCGAGCGCTATCCCGGCACCATCGGGGTGCATAGCCAGGCCCAGGCGGCTACCTTTCGCTTTGGCGATCGCTGCCGCCGTTTGGCCAACGGGCTGGATTTAGCAATCTACGAGTTTTGCGCCAAACCGCAGCCCACCCTAGGCTGGGTCGGTCGGATCGCCCCCGAAAAAGGGCTAGAGGATGCGATCGCTGCTGCTGCCCAAGCCCCATTGCCCCTTAAAGTCTGGGGAGCCATGCCAGAGCCTGACTACTGGCAGCAAATTCAAGCGGCCTACCCCCAGGCCCAGGTTGACTATCAGGGGTTTGTCTCGACCCAGACCCTTCAGCAAGGGCTGCGCCACTGCCAGGGGTTGCTAATGACCCCCAAGTGGGTGGAAGCCTTTGGCAATGTCGCGATCGAAGCCTTGGCCTGCGGCGTGCCGGTGATTGCCTATCGGCGCGGCGGGCCTGCCGAAATCGTCCGCCATGGCCAAACCGGGTGGCTGGTCGAACCCGACCACGTTGAGGGCTTAGTGGAGGCGATCGCCCGTCTTAACCAGATTGACCGCGCCGCCTGCCGCCAGAGTGCCGAGTTAGAGTATTCCATGACCGCCATGGGCGATCGCGTTGAAGCGTGGTTGCGCGATATTTTGCCCAACCCATTCTCTTAATTCGCAAAAACCGTGTACTGTGTTAAAGCTAAAGGACGTTGCCGTAAGGCACTTCACCACCTGGAGGATGAATTATGGGGTTTCGTGACCAATTGCAAGCCGTTGTCAGCGAAAAGCATCTACTCACCCATCCGTTCTATATTGCTTGGACTGAAGGCCGGCTCACCCGCGACCACCTCAAACACTACGCTGTGCAATACTTCCAAAACGTACTCGCGTTTCCCACCTACCTCAGCGCTGTTCACTACAACACACCGCATTTCGGCACCTCCATCGCCGTCCGCCAAGAAATTTTGGACAACCTGATTAGCGAAGAAAAGGGCGATCGCAACCACCCTGCCCTGTGGCAGCAGTTTGCCGCAGCTTTAGGGGCAACCGAGGCCGACCTAACCGACACGGCGATGCTAGACACCACCCAGTCATTGGTGGATACCTTCCGCAGCCTGTGCCTGACCTCGCCTTTTTATGCGGGTTTGGCCGCGCTCTATGCCTATGAGTCTCAGATCCCGGCGATCGCAGCGGTAAAAATCGATGGGCTGAAGCAGTTTTACGGCATGACCAATGCTTCTGACTACGAATTCTTCACTGTGCACCAGGCTGCCGACGAGTGGCATACCGAAGTTGAGCTCCAGCTCATTGAAAAGCACGCCGACACGCCCGCTAAGCAGGCTGAGGTGTTAGCAGTCGCGGCGCAGGCCGCCGATGCGCTGTGGCGCTTTCTAGACGGTGTTTATGAAACCTACTGCCAAGACTTGGTAGCGCAAGCTGCTTAGAGCGATCTTATGCGACGTTGTCAAACCCCTCCCCCGCTCCAACCGGGTGATGTGCTGCGGGTCGTCTCCCCCAGCGGCACATTGCGAGAGATGGAAATGTTTTGGAAAGGAGTCGAGGTCTGGCGATCGCACGGGTTTCGCGTTGAGTTAAGCCCCGGCCACGACAAGCGCTGGGGCTATCTCGCTGGCCCAGACGACCATCGCCGCCAGCAGCTTTACCAGGCCATGACCGATCCCAACTGTCGTGCCATCCTCTGCACCCGCGGCGGCTATGGCAGCACGCGGCTATTGGAAAAATGGGACTGGCCCGCTGTTGAGCCTAATGTTGCCCCCAAGTGGCTGATTGGATTTTCCGACATCACCAGTTTGCTGTGGAGCCTGAGCTTGCAGGGAATTTCAGGTGTCCACGCGCCCTTGCTAACCACGCTGGCGGCTGAGCCAGAATGGTCAATCAAACGACTGTTTGATTGGGTGCAGGGGCAGCCTGTCGCTCCCCTCAAAGGGCGAGGCTGGGTCAGCGGCCAGGCCCAAGGGCTGCTGCTGCCGGGAAACCTAACCGTGGCTTCTCAGTTGCTCCATACCGAGTTCCAGCCCGATTTTGACGGGGTGATCTTGGCCTTTGAGGACGTGCTAGAAGCCCCCTATCGCATTGACCGAATGCTGACGCACTGGCGCATGAGCGGGGCGTTAAAGCACGTGCGGGGTATTGCCCTCGGGCGTTTTAGTCAGTGCGAACCGCCAGCCAACATCCCCAGCTTTACGGTAGATGAAGTGCTGCGCGATCGCCTGCTCGAACTGGGCATCCCGATTGTTTCTGACCTGCCCTTTGGGCACGATGGCCCCAATGCCGCCCTACCCGTTGGCGTGCCTGCCCTACTCGATAGCGATGCAGGCACCTTGACCATCGCCGCAGAGTAAGGCTGCAGAATGAAGCCGCAGAGTAAGGTTTACCCCTTAGCCCTAGCCCTCCACATTGTCTGCATTTTGCAACTGCTGGAGGGCATAGGTCGCGGCAGCGGCCACATTAGGATGACTATCTTTGGCTAAATATTTCAACGCCGAGAGGCTCTTTTCACAGGGCAGGTTGCCGAGCGCTTCGGCTAGACGTTGCCGCACCAGCCAGTCGGGCGATTGGGCAAAGCGCAGCAGCCGATCGACAGACTGGATTGCTTTAATTTCACCCAGCGCCGCGATCGCCGCCTGCTGGAGCACTTCTTGATCGCTGTCTAAGGCTTGGACGAGGGCATCATAGGCGCGTGGATCTTTGAGGTTCCCCAAGGCCACCGCAGAGCTAAAGCGCACTAGCCAGTCGGTGTCTTCATAAAATGTCCTGATCAGCAGCTCAACGGCGCGGGCGTCTTCTAAGTAGCCCAAGGCCCCGGCTGCATCGGCGCGAATGCCGTAGTCAGGATCGTTGATCAGCAGATCCGAAAGGATGTCGTAGCACTCCTCAGTGGGCTTAATACCGAGGGCAAACACGGCCATCGAGCGAATTTGCAAGCTTTCGTCGTTCAATACTTTTTTGATTAGCGGTACTGCATCGGCTGGCATAACGTGACGCAGCGAGGCCAAGGCCAGCATCCGATCTTTAGAATTACTGCTCTCTAACTGCTGGGCGATGGTTTCCAGGTTGGGCTGACTCATAAAACTAATTATTTTTACAAAAATTTACATTGCCTCCATTATAGTCTGTGTTCCGCAAAATCCTTGGGGATACAAAGCAATTCAGCATCCAGGGGGCGATCGCCAGCCCTTGCTTTGCCACACATTGCAGGCAGATTGAGCCAGTCGGGTGAGGTTTATGAGCGCGCCGTAGGTTAAAACCGAGAAGATTATTTTGTGTCGGTGCATAATACATTCGTTCTGTAATCTCGCTTTAATCTGATTTCAAAAATCTCAAGCCAGAATGGAGACAGTCCTGACTCTGGCGTAGCGCATTCGTAAAAGTCAGCACATTCTAAAATGCGGTTGAACGGCGGCTCTATGGGTAACATGAATGCTGTTTTGCCGGCGATCGCCCAACCAAGTGTTGAGCGTCGATCGCGGCAGCACTCGATTAAAACACAGGCGACTAACACACCAGTGCCCCAATCGCAGCGGTGGCGACGCGCCCTCTGGCAGTGCTTGGGGGGCACCCTAGGCTGCACCGTAGCGATCGCCTGCGGCAGCTTCAGCCCAGTCCGGGCCGCCGAGCGTGTTTATGTCACCTACGGCATTTTTGGCAGTTCCATCTCCCTGGATTCCTTAGAAACCTTTGCCGCTAAGGGCACAATTGAGCGCGATTTAGCCTTTTATACCCAATACGTCAGCGACGAGCAGCGCCAGCAGCTACGCGATTTTTTGACCACCCGTGCATCGGTCAATCATGTTGCTGTCGCCCAGTTTCTGTACACGCCTCAGGGGGAAACGCTACTGCGGCGGGCGGGG
>DATNOW010000207.1:0-3946 GCA_036703515.1 Chroococcidiopsis sp. | reverse complement strand
CCCGATTTTCTCGGTGCACCGCTGCCATCACGCCGGGAATGCAGCGCTGGAGCGCAGTCTAGCAACATTCTGAGTGACAAAATTGGAGTGGGCGATCGCCCCACCCACGGCGATCGCATGCTCCAACTGCTGCACCCGCTGGGGACAGTCGGTATTTCTACGGTGTGGCTGGGGGCTACGGTGGGTTCAGGGCGATGGGCGGAGTCGCTGGCGGAGTTTGTCGCCGCTGTGGAGGCGCTGGGTTGCCCTCCGGCGGTCATCAACCTCAGTTTTGAGCTGATTTGGCGCTATCCGGATGGGCGCATTCGTCCACGGCAGGGGCTGAGCCTAACCGAATATCGGGCGATCGCCCAGGCCCAGCGGGCGGGTGTAGTGTTGGTGGTGGCGGCGGGCAATGATGGCGGCGAGCTGACGGGCTTAGCCCAGGCGGCGGCGCAGTTTGACAATATTTGCGTGGTGGGTGCAGCGGAGGGCAATTCGATCGCCCCCTATTCTAACCGGGGAGTGCATCTCAGCATTTTGGCAGAGGGCACAGCCGAGGGGCACAGCGGCACCTCGATTGCGGCTGCGCGGGTGAGTGCGGCGGTGGCCCAACTGTGGGCGGCCAATTCGGCGTTGAGCTATCGCCAAGTGCTGCATATCCTCAGGGCTACTGCGACCCTGTGCCCCAATGACCCTGATGGCAGTGATGGCAGTGATGGCAGTGATGGCAGTGATACCAGTTATGGTAGTGATGGCAGCGGCGATGGCGCGATCGCAGCCTCACCCCTGAGAGCATTCACGCGCCCCGTCGGACATCTCAACCTCAGCGCCGCCCTCAACCAGGCGATCGCCCCGGCACCGCACCTGCGGCACCCAGCACACCTGTCATGCCTACCCGTGGATCTGGATTTAGCCGTTGCCCCTGTCGCCCCCGACTATGGTGCGATCGCCACCCCCGATCCCGAAACGGGGGCGATCGCCGTGGAGCGATCGCTGATGGCAGCACCCGGGCCTGTGCGTATTGACCCTGGCAGCAACACCATCGTCACTCCCGACGGACGCCTGCTGCGGACAGGCACTCTAGCGCTGGGCATGGAAGAACTCGATCAGCGCACGGCGCTGACCACCTTTGAACCCCACTGGGATCAGCTCAAATATGCGGGGCTCAACGCGGTGCGGCTTATGGTCTGGCGCGTGCGCCAAAACGGTGGGCTAGTCTATCCCAACGGCGAAGATCTGTATCAGCGTATTGACCAAGTGGTTGATATTGCCGCCCGCAAGGGCATGTATGTGATTATCGATTTCCACAGCGTCAATGCGGGCGGTAACTATAACTATGAGGAGCTAAAGAAGTTTTGGACGGATATCGCGCCGCGCTACAAAGATCAACCCCATGTCCTCTATGAGGTGATTAACGAACCCGGGCAGCGCTTCCAGCGATCGGTTGCCGAGGTCAACCAGGAAATGTACGACTTGATTCGGGCCAGCGGTGCGCCCAACATGACGATTTTGTTTTCCTTTGAAGAGCTACAGGGCAAGGCTAAAACCTACATTGACCAGGTTGACAAGCTCCGTAATATCGACTGGACGCGGACAGCGGTAGGCTATCACCTCTACTCTACCCCCGATGCCAATGTGGTCGCCCTGCGCGATCGCTATCCGGTGATGATGACCGAATGGGTGGGGGAAACCTCGACCCTTACCGCTGCCACCCGCAGCGAAGCGTTCAACATTAGCTGGGTGACGTGGAGTGGGCAAAAGCAAAACTCCGTCGAGCAATTTTTGATCCCCGAGGTGCGGCAGCTTGGATACATTCCGGCGGCGGGCGTGCAGATTTTAGCCGAAGGGGCCCGCAATGAGGTGACCGAAGGTGGGGCCAGCGATACCTATACGCTCAGGCTAACGGTCAAACCCACGGCGAATGTCACCGTTGTGTTAACCCCCGACCGAGAAGTGACCGTGAATGGGGCGGCCACGACCCAGGTGGTGTTTACCCCCGACAACTGGGATCAGCCCCAAACTGTAACGCTGGGGGCCACCGACGATACCCGCTTTGAGGGCAAACACTACGGGCGGGTGCGGCATACGGTGCAAAGCAGCGATGCGCGCTACAGCGGCGTTGAGGTCATCAATGCCAATGTTTGGATTACCGATAACGAAGCGCCCCCAATTACAGAGGCCCGGCTGCTGCCGACGGTGATCACCAGCCCCGGCGGGAGTTGGACTAATTTTTCGATCGATTTTGACGACTCGATTGACTTAGACTCCCTCGATAATGCCGATGTGCTGGTGACCGGCCCCCATGGCTACAGCCAAGTGGCAACGCTCAAGGGCATTGACAAAGGGCTGGAGGCGGCAGGGGAAGGCGATCGCCCCAAATCTGCGACCTATCGGATCACGGCGGCGGGCGGCGTTTGGGATCTGACCGACGATGGCGACTATACGGTGACCCTGCAAGCGGGTGCAGTCCGGCGGTTAGACGGCAGCGTGGTGCCCAGCACCGTTTTAGCAACCTTTACCGTCGATATTGCCGGCAATAAAACCACCTATGTGCCCAGGTCTAGCTCCACCCAGATCGGCACCTCCAGCAACGACAGCCTCACCGGCAGCAGCGGGCGAGACCTGATCACGGGCGGCTTAGGGAACGATCGCCTTGCGGGCGGATCGGGCAACGACCGCTTGCTGGGGGATCAGGGGCAAGATAGCCTGCTGGGCGGGATTGGTAACGACACGCTGCTGGGCGGGAACGGCGGCGATCGCCTGCTGGGGGGAACTGGCAACGATATTTTAGTAGGCGGCGTCGGGGCCGATACCCTGATTGGCGGCAGCGGGCGCGATCGCTTTATGATCACTTCTCTGCGCGATCGGCGCGATCGGATCACTGACTTTAACCCCCGGGGCGACCTTCTAGATCTGCGCAATATCTTTGCCGCCCGCGCTTTCCGCACTCCCCAAGCGTTCAAAAAATTGATCAAACTGTCGAAGCTAGGCTCTAGCGCGGTGGTGCGAGTCGACAGCAACGGCAAACTGCGAGGCGGCACCTTTGTGGCCGTGGCGGTGCTAGACGGAGTCAACCCCAACGCCCTCAACAGCCGCAATATCTTGATTTAAGCGCAATTACCCGACAACATTCCTAGTCATCCGTCGCGGAAAATCTTGAACCCCCAACATTCCGACGCTTGGCGTGCATTGGAATTATTGTGTGGTGCTATTTATTTGATTTGACGCGGATCAAGCTCAAAGAATAGAAATATTCTTCAAATGTTCATAATTATGTCCTTTATCATCAGGCTCTACAAAATTAGAAGAATTCCACTTTAAGAGCATTGATTCTGACCAGTTATCGAGGCTTCGATCGGCAATCCAATGTTCAAATTCATGTAGAGAATGTATAACTGGTGGCATACTCAATCCCATCCGATAACAATAATCGGTTTCCTTTGCTATCTCTTCAAACACTGCGGATGCAGCAATACTGTCATAAAAGGTCAGAATGAGAGGAATTATTGGCTTATCGTGAAGATTGAGAGCTTTTACTGTTCTGCTAATTTGCTCATATGCACCATGGATGCGGCACCAAAGAACAGCAAGTTTATCAGCCTGGAAATAGGCACTTGTATCGGCAGGCATAATACTGATTTTGCATTCTAATACGATATACGAGCTTGAAGTTTCAATAAGAAAATCAGCACGTTTATCTTCTCCAGAGCTAGGGTTTTGGACATTGGCAAGTCTCTTAAAAGAATTAGGAGAAATCAAAGGAAGAAGTTCACTTTCGAGATAATCCTCAAATGAGAAACTTAATAATTCTTGCAAAGACGTTCCTTTCCCATCCTTAAAAGTGAGATCTTTAATCTGATTCCAGCTGGATTCAGTGAAAGAAAATGGATCTGGCAAACAAAATTTCTCATTGCCTAAATCAATAGAAGGAGTTTCTAGAAAATAGTTCCAAAAAAATGGCTGA